>CBIHLH010000011.1:0-40355 GCA_966210405.1 uncultured Marinobacter sp. | reverse complement strand
AGCTGCTAACTGTGCACCCGGAAAAATACCTGCATCAGCTGGACCTGATGCAGCCCACCCGTGGCCGGGTCTTCACCGACCCGGATACCGCCATGATGCCCGACACCCTGCGCGCGGCACGCCTTGCGGCAGGCGCCAATGTGCAGGCGGTGGATATGGTAATGAGCAGCCAGGTCACCAACGCCTTTGTCTGTGCCCGTCCGCCGGGACATCATGCCGAGCGCTGTAAATCCATGGGCTTTTGTTTCTACAACAATATTGCCCTGGCGGCCATGCGCGCACTCACCTTCCACCACCTGGAGCGGGTCGCCATCATCGACTTTGATGTGCATCAGGGTAACGGGACGGTGGATATCGTCGGGGGCGACGAGCGTATCCTGATGTGTTCCAGCTTCCAGCACCCGTTCTACCCGCACTCCCACGTGCACCGGCAAGCGGACAATATCGTCAACATCCCGATCAGCGCCAACTGCTCATCCAGTGAATACCGTCAACAGGTGGAGGCCGGCTGGTTGCCGCGTTTGCAGGCGTTCAAGCCCCAACTGGTACTGATCTCAGCCGGTTTTGATGCCCACAAGATGGACCCGTTGGCGGAACTGAACCTGGAAACAGAGGATTACCGCTGGTTGACGGAAATGATCGTGGCCGTTGCTGCCGAGCACAGTAACGACCGGATTATCTCAACGCTGGAAGGCGGCTATCACTTGCGGGCGCTGGCGGAGAGCGTGGCGGCCCATCTGGACGTGCTGAACTCGGTCTATTAACCCGCCGTTTCGCCACCGTAGCCACTGGCCTGCTGCAGTTCCGGATGTTCCCCTTCCCGCTGCAGGCGAATGGTGGTGCGGCGGTTGTCGGTCGGGCGACTGGATACCGGGTACTGGTCGCCATGAGCCCGTACCGTAATCATGTCCTCACGGATGCCGCTGGCTTTGAGGTAGTCCGCCACCACGTTGGCGCGGTCCTCGGACAACGCCCGGTTGTTAATGCGGCTGCCGATTCGGTCACTGTGGCCGTCCACGAATATCCGCTCGACCGTGGAATCGGCATTCACGTAAGTCACGATGTTGTCCAGCAGATCCCGGTCCGCCTCTGACAGACTGGTGCTGCCGCTGGCGAACGGAATCCGCGAGCGCCGTATCTGCTCGTAGTTCACGGGCAGGAGATTACTGGTACAGGCCTGATAGCGCTGGTACTGGCCGGCGAAGTTGATGCTGGACACCTGAACCCGCACCGGGCTGCCGTCAAACCAGGACGCCCGGGTAACCGTGGGCCGCAGGCCTTCGAGCAGGCCCTGTGCCAGGATAGTGGCGTAGCGGGCATCCAGCGAAACCGGTCGCCGACCGTCGGACACGCGAACCGCGCCCAGCGGCCGGGGCGCTACACCGGGGCGCCAGGCGGGTGCCTCCACGACCAGATCTCCCCGGCCCGGCCGCATCAGGGGAGATTCGGATTCCAGGAAAAACGTCAGGTTCTCGCCGGCCTCGCGGCGGAATACCGCTCGCCCGTATCCGGGCACCTGATGAACCAGGGCACACTCGAAGACCGACTCTGCCAGATACCACTGGCTGTTCTCGATACCGGCGCCATAGCTCGCTGCCTGGCTCATTAGCGGCATCAATGCCACCAGGGCCAAAGCGCCCGGGAGGCTGCACTTGAATGTTCGGGAGAGGTCGCCCATGGCGGAGATCCGTCTGATTCCGGTTAAAATGTTCTCAAAGGGGTTAGCGGCCCCGGTAACGGATTCTTTAGCGTGCCCGAGTAAAAACAATCCCGGGCGCCTTCTGATATAATTCGCCAGATTTTTTTCCAGAGGCCCGGAGCCCGGGGCTCAACACCGTTTGCGGAAACAACCGATGACCGACCAACTGACCATCACGCGCCCGGACGACTGGCACCTCCATGTCCGGGATGGCGATGTCCTCCGGGATGTGGTCCCGGCAACCGCCGCCTGCTTTGGGCGGGCGATTATCATGCCCAACCTGGTACCGCCGGTGACCACCGCCAGAGATGCCGGTGCCTACCGGGATCGAATTCTCGCCGCGGCGACCGGCACCGGGTTCGAGCCGCTGATGACACTGTACCTCACCGAGACGACAACCCCCGGAATGATCCGCGACGCCAGAGCCGCCGGTGTTGTCGCCGCCAAGCTCTATCCGGCCGGCGCCACCACCAACTCCGATTCCGGCGTTACCGACATCCGTAACATCTACCCGGTACTCGAGGCGATGGCGAACTGCGGGATGCTGCTTCTGGTTCACGGCGAAGTCACCGACGCCGATATCGATATTTTTGACCGTGAGAAAGTGTTCCTTGAGCGCGTCCTCGCTCCGACACTGGATGCCTTCCCGGCCCTGAAGGTGGTCCTGGAACACATCACCACCGCCGATTCGGCGGAGTTTGTCCGCCAGCACACCGGGGAGAACCTGGCCGCCACCCTTACCCCACAGCATCTGATGTACAACCGCAATCATATGCTGGTGGGTGGCATCCGGCCGCACCTTTACTGCCTGCCGATCCTGAAGCGAAACCGGCACCAGCAGGCGTTGCGAGACGCTGTGGTCAGTGGCAACCCCCGGTTCTTCCTGGGCACGGACTCCGCGCCCCACGCCCGGGATCGCAAGGAAGCCGCCTGCGGTTGTGCTGGCTGCTATTCCGCCTATGGTGCCATCACACTGTATGCCGATATATTCGAGGAGCTGGGCGTGCTTGATAAACTGGAGGCCTTCGCCAGTTTCAACGGCGCCGATTTCTATGGCCTGGCCCGTCATACCGATACCATCACGCTGGTCCGGGACCCCTGGACCATGCCCGATCAGTTGCCCCTGGCTGATGGCACCATTGTGCCCCTGAAAGCCGGTGAAACGATCAACTGGCGGCTGGCATAGTACGGCCCACTACCTTTTAACACACGGCCATGACCGGAGCTTGAGTGACAGACGAAAACAAACCACCGCACCCCATGTCCCGCCGATTTCGCGGATTCCTGCCGGTCGTCGTAGACGTGGAGACCGCCGGTTTCAATCCGGAACGGGATGCACTGCTGGAGATCGCAGCGGTGATTCTGACCATGGATGAGGATGGCTGGCTGCGGCGGGCCGAAACCCACGTACAGCAAATCGATCCCTTCGAAGGTGCCAATCTGGAGCAGTCCGCCCTGGACTTTACCGGCATTGACCCCTGGAACCCGGAGCGGGAGGCGGTACCGGAGCGAGAGGGACTGAGCGAGATCCTCAGCCCGATTCGCAAGGCTGTGAAAAACCACGACTGTAAACGCGCCGTGCTGGTGGGCCATAACGCCACCTTTGATCACAATTTCGTGTTTGCAGCCGCCTTGCGCTCGGATATCCGTCGCAACCCGTTCCACCCTTTCTCCACCTTCGATACCGCCACCCTGGCCGGCCTGGCCTATGGCCATACCGTGTTGGCCCAGGCCTGCAAACTGGCGGGCATTCCGTTCAACAACAAGGAAGCCCACTCAGCCGCCTACGACGCGGAAAAAACCGCGGATCTGTTCTGCGGTATTGTGAACCGCTGGAAAGAGCTCGGCGGGTTCCCGCCCCCGGCAATTCCGGAAGAAACGGACTAGCAGAAACCAAAAACCCCGCCGAGGCGGGGTTTTTGTCGGGCTGGCGCAGGCACTTACCAGTAAATACCCCGCATGATGGCGGCAAAGGCCACCTGTTCGCTGGACACCTTGGGCCGTTGGCCGGATCGGCTGCCGGCGGCCGCCGGTGAGTCCGGAAACATCCGGTAGCCGGTGTTCATCACGATTTCGCCCATCTTCGGCGCCAATGCATGCAACACCTGGGCGAAAATACCCAGGCGGGTCGCAATGCGCTTCGGACGATAGATGATGGCTTCGGCCACCATATCCGCTGCTTCATCCGGCGTGAGCGTGGGCACCGAATCGTAGATCTTGGTCGGCGCAATCATCGGTGTCTTCACCAGCGGCATATTGATGGTGGTAAAGGTCACGTTGCGGTCCGACCACTCGGCGGCGGCGCAGCGGCTGAACGCATCCAGAGCGGACTTGGACGCCACATACGCGGAAAACCGGGGTGCGTTGGTGAGCACGCCGATGGACGAAATATTCACCACATGGCCACGACGGCGCTCCAGCATGGCCGGCGCAAAACCCATGATCAGCCGCACCGAACCAAAATAGTTCAGCTGCATGGTACGCTCGAAATCGTGGAACCGGTCGAACGACAGGTCCAGCGAGCGACGGATGGAACGGCCAGCGTTGTTGACCAGCACGTCCACGTGGCCGTGGTTATCCAGTACCGTTTTGACGAACTCGTCAGCCGCTTCCATATCCGAGAAATCACACTGATAGGGATGCACACTGGCACCTCGGGATTCCAGCTCCGCCGCGACTTCCTTGAGCCGCTCCGGCTTGCGCGCGCCAATAACCAGAATGGCACCGGCGTCGGCCAGTTTCTGCGCGGTTGCAAGACCGATACCGGAGGTGGCGCCGGTGATCACGCAAACACGCCCTTCGACGGTGCCCCTCAGGGTCCGGTCCTTGAACAGATCGGGATCGAGGTTGCGCTCCCAGTAATCCCAGATCACTGCGGAGTAATCCGGCAGGCGGGGCACCTCGATACCGGTATCCTTCAACACCCGCTCAGTCTCCCGGGCATCGAACCGGGTCGGGTAATTGATGAAGGACATCACCGACGGAGGTATCCCCATGTCATCCAGCAGCGCGCTCGTCAGGCGCTTGACCGGCGGCAGATTCTTCAAACTCTGGCGGATAAACGGCGGCACAAACCCGAACATCCGCGAATCGATACGCATGCCCATCCTCGGCGCATGGCCCGCTTCCGAGAAAATATTGAGAATCTCCCCCACCTTGTACGGGTCCGGATCCACCAGGTGGAAACACTTGCCGTCCTCACCATCGAGGTGGGCAATATGGTCCATGGCGTTGACCACAAAATCCACCGGCACAATATTGAGACGACCGCCCTCGATACCAATGGTTGGCACCCATTGGGGCAGCGCATGGCGGATTTTCTGAATCATTTTAAAGAAGTAGTACGGGCCGTCCACCTTGTCCATTTCACCGGTCCGGGAATGGCCAATCACCATACCCGGGCGGTAGACCCGGAACGGCACCTTGCACTCATCCCGCACCACTTTTTCCGATTCGTGTTTGGTGAGCAGGTACGGGTGGTCCAGCTTCTCCGCCTCGTCGAACATATCTTCCCGGAAGGTGCCCTTGAACAGGCCGGCCGCGGCAATGGACGAGACATGGTGGAAGTGCTTCACATCCATGGCTTCAGCCGCATTGACGGCGGCCCGGGTGCCCTCAATATTGGTTGCCTGCTGGGCGGCTTCATCGGCGCCCATGTCATACACGGCTGCCAGATGGAAAAAGTGATCGACCTTGCCTTTCAGGGCCTTCATGGTCTTGGCGTCGATACCGAGATTCTTGCGGGTCAGGTCGCCAATCACCGCTTTTACCTGGGTCTCGTCAGCGCCCCAGCGTTCCCTGAGCGTTTCGAGCTTGCCCTGGGACTGTTCCCGCACCAGCACGTGGACTGTGCCACCCCGTGCCAGAAGTTTTTCTACGAGAAAACGGCCAATAAATCCGGTGCCACCCGTCAGGAAATAATTCATTGATAATCCACCCTGCCTGTTGCTCAGTTGTTGTCTATCCATGTCGGAACATTAGACTAAAGTCTTAGTGATATCCGGAAACGATCGCATTGTACGTAATTGCAACTCTCATGTATCGCACTTTTTTAGAGCTTTTACTCTCTAAGCCCTTGTTTTAAATAGAGCTATTACTCTAAACCGCGCAGAGGGCGCCGCCGCTACGCCTGTCCGGTTCCTCGACACAATGTTTTTGAGACTAGCACAGGAATGGCGACCTGCCCGCCCGCCCTCAGGATTACCGGAAAGCAATGAAACACCCGGCCGGCAATGACATAATCCGGAACTTATTGCGCCCTTTGGCGTCACCAGTTATTCACAGTAACACCCAGTTCCGGAAGCCAGACCATGCCAAAAGACAACCCCAACACCGAGCGCTACATCACCATCGCCCGCGCCTGTCTCAAAGCCATCAATGACACCGCCGCCCACGACGGCTCCCGCGAGCAGAAAATCCAGGCGGTGTACGAGGCCATCGACAGTGCCTTTCAGGCAGAGTTCTCGGAATACCGCCAATCCGTCGCAATCCTGTCTACGGTTCTGGAGCGCATCGCGTCTGGCCAGCTCAGCGGTGAACAATCCGCGGAACTCGCCCGTAAAACCCTCGACCAGCAACCGGACAGTGCCCGCCACTCTCTGATGCACTGACCAGATCCCGTTGTTATCCTAACCGAGAGGCCCTATGACCACTGGTATCCATGCGAATGCTCGCTCACTCCTGGCCAGAGCACTGGTGCTGTTCACACTTCTGGTGGCCAGCACAGTCACCTTTGCCGCCCAGGTCCCCACGAAAAGCCCGAACGATGACAACCAGTACCGGTTTATCGAACTGGATAACGGTTTGCGGGCGATCCTGGTGTCCGACGCCGATGCCGACAAAGCCGCTGCCTCGCTGAACGTGGCGGTGGGCAGCGGGGACGACCCGCGCGGTCGGGAAGGCCTCGCCCACTTCCTGGAACACATGCTGTTCCTGGGAACCGAAAAGTACCCCGACCCCGGCGAGTATCAGCAGTTCATCAAAAGCCATGGGGGCGCGCATAATGCCTACACCGCGTTCCAGGACACCAATTACTTCTTCGACATCCAGGCGGAATTTCTCGAGCCGGCGCTGGACCGGTTTGCCCAGCAGTTTGCCGCGCCGCTGTTTACCGCCGAGCTGGTAGAGCGGGAACGCAATGCCGTGCACTCGGAGTTCAGCGCCAAACAGAAAGCGGACAGCCGCCGGTTCTATTCCGTCAAGAAAGCCGCCAGCAACCCGGACCATGCCTTCAGCCAATTTTCCGTGGGCAATCTGACAACGCTCGAAAATACCGGGAGCAACCCGCTGCGGCCGGACCTGATTGAATTCTGGAAGCGCCACTATTCCGCCAACCTGATGACCCTCGCGGTTTACGGCCCCCAGTCTCTGGAGGACCTGGAAGCGATGGTTCGCGGGCGCTTCAGCACCATCGAAAACCGGCAACTGACGCCGATGAGCCACACAGAAAACCTGTTCAGCGACGGTGCACTGCCCATGAAAGTGACCGCGGATGCCCTGAAAGATGTCCGCAGCCTGACCCTCAGTTTTCCGATTCCGTCACAGGAAGCGAATTATGAGACCAAACCGGCCAGCTACGTGGCAAGCCTGTTGGGCCATGAAGGCCCGGGCAGCCTGTTTGATGTGCTCAAGCGCGCCGGCCTGGTCGAGAGCCTGTCCGCGGGCCTGGGCCTGGATACCGGTGACAACGCCACCCTGGAAATCGGCATGTCACTGACGCCGGAAGGGCTCGAACGCCAGGATGACATTCTGCCATTGGTGTTCCGTTATATTGATACCATTCGTACCCAAGGTATCAGCGAGTCCAGGTTTCGCGAGATGCAGCAACTGGCGCGCATCGACTTCCGGTTCCGCGAACAGGGTGAGCCGCTGCACGAAGCCATGCGCCTGGCCGGACAGCTCCGGCACTACCCTCCGAAGGACATCCTGAGCGCGCCCTGGCTCATGGAGCGATATGCCCCGGACCAGTACCGGGAGATCCTGAACCAACTGAGGCCAGACAACGTCGCCGTGTTCGTACTGGCGCCGGATCCGCAACTCGACAATCCGAAACAAACCGCCTGGTACGAAGCCGAATGGTCCCGCCAGGCCCTGGCTCCGGCATCGCTGACCACACCGGATGCTCCGGCGGTAACCAGACTGGCCGCGCAGCTTCGTTTGCCTGACGCAAACCCGTTCGTGCCGGAAGACCTGGCCCTGGTCCCCGGCCAGACCATGGATCAGCCCACAAAACTGGGCAGCCATGGCGGCATGGACATCTGGTACGCCCGCGACACCCGTTTCGGAACCCCCAAGGCCAATGTGTTCATCAGCCTGCGCACGCCGGCTGCCCGGGTGTCGGCCCGCAGCGCCGTGCTGACCAGCCTGATGGTGGATGCCATCAACTCCAACCTGAACGCCTGGGCGTATTCGGCGCGCCTGGCAGGGCTGGATTACAGCGTGTACTCGCACCTGCGGGGCATTACGATTCGTGTGGGCGGCTACACCGACAAACTGCACACGCTGATTAACCGGATTCTCCTGCAGATCGCCGACCCGGTTCTCACCCGGCAGCGCTTTGACATCGCCCGCCAAAGCCTGCTGGACAGCTTGCAGAATCAGGCCAAGGACCCACCCGTGGAGCAAATCTCCCAGTTTATCCAGACCGCGCTGATCGAGGGCACCTGGAGCACCGAAGACAAGCTTCAGGCGGCGCGGCAAGTCACCCTGGATGAACTGGAGTCCTTCTCCGAGACATTGCTCGCGGAGGTAGACCCGGTCATGCTGGCCCACGGCAACCTCACCCGGGCATACGCTCTCAACCTGGCCCAGCAGATCCACGCCATTGTGCTGGACGACAGCAACATCGTCACCGTGGAACGCAGCCACGTGCGCCGCCTGCCCCCCGGGGAAACCGACGTAACGCTGGACGTGGAGCACCCGGATACCGGTTACACCCTGTATATGCAGGGGGACAATGCCGGGTTTGCCGAGAGAGCCCGCTTCCGGTTACTGGCGCAGATTATCAGCAGCCCTTTCTACGAAGAGATCCGCACCAACCGGCAACTGGGCTACATTGTTTACGCCACGCCGTTTGAAATACTGGAAACTCCCGCCCTGGGCTTTGTGGTGCAATCACCCGGCGCCAGTGCAGAAGCGATTGACCAGGCCGTCAGCCAGTTCTCGAAGGATTTTGAATCCCGGTTGGCAAGCCTGGACGAAGCCCGGCTGGAGAGGGAAAAAAAGGCGGTAATCAGCCAGTTACTGGAGCAGGAGCGCCAGCTGGGCGATATTTCCAGCCGGTACTGGCGTGAGATTGACCGCAGTGCCTACGGGTTTGATTCCCGGAAACAACTGGCTCGCGCCATCCAGGCTGTCAGCAAACAGGCGTTACTGGACACCTTCCGCAAGGCCGTGCTGAAACGCGAGCAGGCGCTCAAAGTGGTCACCGATGACACCGGTGGCAATGGCGACCAGGCTCTGAGCCATCTGCGAGAACGCCCGCCGGTACCGGCGGGCTGAATCAGGCTGGGGCCAGGCGCTGAAAGCGCTCCCAGTCGTCCGGCTCATCCACATCCCAGCGGGGCGCCAGCAAACTGACCTGGAGCCCAAGGCTGGCCAGCCGGGCGCAGGTCTGCGCCATCACTCTGTCGGTGCCCCAGTCAATGTTATCGAGCATGCCGGGCACCACCCGGCTGGCGCCGATCAGAACATAGCCGCCATCATCCGAGGGCCCCAGCACCACGTCGGCCGACGCCAGCCGGGCCACCGCCTCGCGTACATAACCCGGGTCCACCGAGGGGCAATCACTACCGATCACCACCGCCCGGTCGTAACTGGCCAGAGACTCTGACAGGGCCGCCAGCATCCGATCCCCCAACGTTGCGCCCTGCTGGACTTTCTGCGCCAGCCCGGCGCTGTCAAGATTCTCGACAATAACGCCCGATTCCTCCGGCGCTGGCTCCAGCGCCCGGTCCCACCAGAACTGAACCGGATACCCCGAGGCACAAAGATTATCCAGTACAGCAAGGGTCAGCGTAATGTGCGCCTGCAAGGCACCACCAGCACCCAGCAGCGGCATCAGCCGGGTTTTCACGCGCCCCGCTTCCGGCCACTTGGCAAACTGCATCAGCACGGCACCAGGCCGGTCAGTGTGAGTCATGACGGATGTCCGAACGGTAGAGTTTTGACAAGGATTCCGGCGATTCGCCGCGCCAGTAACGCCAACGCAACCGCCACATCAGGAAAATGGTAGGCCAGACCCCGCGTTTTTCCCAGCGGCGACTGTCTGTCATAACCGGCGACGCCACACAAAAAGGCCGGGAATGCCCCCGCAACCGCCGTGACAATTCCACATCCTCCATCAGTGGCACAGGCCGGAAGCCACCCAGGGCCTCAAACACCGGCCAGCGCACAAACATCGCCTGGTCGCCAGTGCAGATGCCGGTCAGCCGGGAGCGCGCGTTCATAAACCCGGCAATAACCCGATAGATCCGCCGGCCGCCGCTCAGGCGAACATCAAACCGGCCCCAGGCGCGGGGAGCGGTGATAAAAGCCTCCAGTTGTGACAAGACATCCTCTGGCAGGCGCGTGTCCGCGTGCAGAAACAACAGCACATCGCCCCGGGCAACGGCGGCACCGGCATTCATCTGCAGCGCCCGCCCTTTCTCAGAGACCACCACCCGGTCACACAAGGGGGCCGCCAGCTCCGCCGTGCCATCGGAGCTACCGGCATCCGCCACAATGACCTCATGGCCGGCAGCTCGCAGCCCCTGAAGCGCCTGCAGGGCAACCCCGATGCCCGCCGCTTCCATCCACACCGGCACAATCACGCTCAACACAAAGGGCCTGGACAACACACACTCCACGGAAGCCAATGAAACGGGCCGATACCTTGAGCCTCCGGCCCCGGACCGTTATCATACCGCCCTTCTCGCAAGAACGCCCCCGTAGCTCATCTGGATAGAGCGTCCCCCTCCTAAGGGGAAGGTAGCAGGTTCGAGTCCTGCCGGGGGCACCACTTACCGGTTACAAGTACCCTTCTGTCTGGCCACATAAAGATTTTGCTGTGTTGCCTGGCCACCAGTAGATACACCAAAACCGCTCCAATGAAGAGTCTATAGAAGGTCATCGTCTCCGCCCCTACGCTCGCGTATACCGAAATGGCACCGATAGTTCCCATAGAAATTGCTGAGAACGCCGCGGACAACAAAAAATACCGGATCCTGATTTTGAACTCGTGCTACCTCTAAATTAATGAATAACCCGTGTTGCCCTGCATGTTTGGAGAAAGAGTCTTCACCACCGGCGAAAAACCCTGACGAATTCTTCAAATAACGCCAAAGGCCAGCATCGCATCAGCCACCCGGCAAAACCCGGTGGTATTCGCGCCAAACACGTAATCCCCCGGCTGGCCGTATTCTTCGGCGGTCTCAAAACAGGAGCGATGAATTTCGATCATGATGTCTTTCAGGCGCTGTTCGCTGTAATCGAAGCTCCAAGAATCCCGGGAAGCGTTCTGTTGCATCTCTAGGGCACTGGTGGCGACGCCACCTGCATTGGCCGCTTTTGCAGGACCAAACAATGTGCCGGCCTCGCGGAACAACTTCACCGCTTCAGGAGTGCAAGGCATATTGGCACCTTCGGCGACAGCCATGATGCCACTGCGAATCAGCGCTTTCGCATCCGAACCCGTCAATTCGTTCTGAGTGGCACACGGGAGGGCAACCTGACAGGGAATCTCCCAAATGGACGCCCCGGACACGAAATCACTGCCATTCTGACGACGAGCTGCATAGTCGCTGATCCGTCCACGTTCCACTTCTTTGATCTGGCGAACCATCGAAACATCGATCCCGGCCGGATCGTAGACGAAGCCACCCGAATCGGAGCAGGCGACGACCTTGCCGCCAAATTGCTGGATTTTTTCCATGGCGTAAATTGCCACATTCCCGGAGCCGGAAACCACCACTTCTTTACCCTCAAGATCTGCACCCTGAGCTGCCAGCATCTCCTGGACGAAATAAACCGTGCCATATCCCGTCGCTTCCTTGCGGACACGGGCACCGCCCCACCCCAGCCCCTTACCGGTCAGAACACCAGATTCGTATCGATTGGTTAGGCGTTTGTATTGGCCGAACAGAAATCCGAGCTCCCTGGCACCGACGCCTATATCGCCCGCGGGCACATCGGTGTACTCGCCAATATGACGATACAGTTCGGTCATGAAGGATTGGCAAAAACGCATGATCTCGTTGTCAGACCGTCCCTTGGGATCAAAGTCCGAACCGCCCTTACCCCCTCCGATTGGCATCCCGCTCAAAGAGTTTTTGAAGATCTGCTCGAAGCCTAAGAATTTCACCACGCCCAGATTGACTGAGGGATGGAACCGCAACCCTCCCTTATAAGGCCCAAGGGCTGAGTTAAACTCAACCCGGAAACCCCGGTTGATCTGCACCGCTCCCGAGTCATCAACCCAGGGAACCCGGAAAATGATTTGGCGCTCGGGCTCACAAATCCGTTCCAGAAGCTTTGCTTCCTTATATTCCGGATGCTTCGCAATAACCGGTGACAACGACTCAAGAACTTCAAGAACGGCCTGATGGAACTCGGGCTCTGCCGGATTTCTCAGAACGACCTGTTCGTACAACTCTTCAAGGGTATCTTTCTGGCGCATAGGTTTTCCTTGTTTTACTTTGCTTGAGTCACATTGATGATTTTTAGGCTGAGCTCTTTGTTACCAGCCACGGGCCAATCAATACGATCCCCCACTCCGAGGCCCAATAATGCCGCACCAGCGGGAGCCAGAACGGATACACGCTCTTCATCTGCCTCTTGCTGGTTCGGGTAAACGAGCTTCAATGTGTACTCCGAGCCGTTAACTTCGTTTCGGAAATGAACCAAAGAATTCATGGTTACGGTGCCGGCGGGAAGCTTCTCGGCGTCAACCAGATTTGCTCTATCAAGTTCTGACGAAAGCGCGTCGGCTGTAGCATTGTCATGTGGCTGCTTTTCCAACATTGCAGATAAGCGATCAAAATCGTGCTCTAAAACATAAATAGCTGGACGTTCGGACATACCTACTCCTCTCAAAGTCCGGAAGGCAAGGTTCAGTTAGGGGAATTTTCAGAGGGTCTCGCCGAATTCGGCGATTAGTACGACGAATTCAGCGAGAGGAGTGGAAAATGGTAAGACACGGCAAACCCTCGGACGAAATAGTCCGATCGAATTTAAAGGTCGCAGTGTTAGAAAAGTTCATGGATTCTTACCAAAGAAATGTCTTGTGCGGCCAGCACAATAACCGAAACCCAAAATCAAGGAAGCGGATGGTGATCAACTCGATTCGTTTGAAGTCAAAATCGATAGTTTACTGTAGCAGCAAGTAGACTGGAGTGGTAGTTAGATGGTTTGCGAAAAACCCTGCCGAAGCGGAGGCAGTTGATGGAGGGACAGCCATCTGCGATCAACCTATCAAAACCGGAACAGCCACGGCAGAAGGACTTCGCCATAACCCCAGAGTATAACCGTGGCCGACAGCATGGCCTCAAGCACCAGCACGCCTACGGCCAGTGTGGTGCTGGATACGATGAAGCCCTGCTCTGAACTGATTCCCAGAAAGTGGGGAATTCCCAGGTAGAGCAGGTAGGCTGTCAGGCAAAGACCGATAATACCCGCGAGCAGGCACAACCAAATCAACGGATAAACCGCGACTAGCCCACTGAGAAACATCGGCGTGGCAATGTAGCCGGCAAAAATAACGCAGCGCCTGCGACTGGGAGGTTTATTAAAGCGTTTTGCCATGGCATGGATCACGTTGCCGACCAGGAAAACCGACGCGAGTATGGCCGTGTAAAAGACTATGCCAGCAAAAAAGGCACTCTGGAGATCGAGTTTGATAAACGGCTGATCACCACCAAACCCCCAGCCCACCTGTGTAGTACCAATAAAGGCGCAGATCACTGGCACCGCCGCCAGCAGCAATACATGGTGGGCATAAAGATGTTGAACCGTTTCGTGTTCGTCCTCGATGTGTTCCCACTCCATCTTCGGATGGGTCAGCAATCCCCAGACGTGCGTCAGCATAATAGTTACCCTCATCACCTTGTTTGATGGTTTCTTCCCTAACGTATAGCTGAACAGACCTGGGTTTGCGTAACGACTGGCGGTTTGTCGTTTACATAAATCAAGACGTCGGGTGACAACAGGAACGCTGGCGAGAGAAAAACGGGAGGGAGACATGCAAGAAAGCGGCGGCCCGGGGCCGCCTTCCCACCGTGTTCAGCCCAGAAATCCGGGCAAGTGGGCGTTAATACCCATCATCAGACTAAGCACGCAGACCATAATGATCGAAAAACCAAAGTTCCCCTTGGCCCACCGGACGTTATCCTGTGCCCGATAGCCCGCCAGCCCGAGTTTCAGCCAGTAGAGCCCCATCAGCAGCACAACAGCAAAGTACGCAACACCCGTGTACCCGGCCACGGCCAGACTCAGCGCTGAAACCGTGAACGCCACTGTATAGGCCAGCATGTGATGCTTGGCGACATTGACGCCTTTGGCGACCGCAAGCACCGGAATCCCGGCTCGCTGGTAATCGCTGAACCGGAAAATGGCAATGGCATAGGAATGCGGCATCTGCCAGAGACAGAACGTCACCAGGAGAATCAGGGCGCCGGTATCGAACTGACCATTGACCGCGCAATATCCGACGACCGGTGGCACAGCGCCGGAAAGGCTGCCGATCAGCGTGCCATAAACCGAGTGCCGTTTGGCATACAGGCTGTAGACACCGACATAGATGGCGAACCCGAACAGGGCCAGCGCCAACGTCAGGAGGTTGATGCCCAGCAACAGGGTGAAGCCTGCCAATCCCAGCACCGTGGCAAACCCGAAAGTGGTTGCGGGCGTTATGGAGCCCCGGACCAGCGGCCGATGCCGGGTGCGCTCCATGACAGCATCGATATCCCGGTCAATCAGGTTGTTGAACGCACAGCCAGACGCAATCACCAGCGCCAGTCCGATTATCACGGCCACAAACAGGCCGGGGTGAAACTCACCCCCGGCGGCCAGGAAGTAGCCACCCATCACCGAGATACTATTTCCGAAAATAATACCCGGTTTGGTCAGGGCCGCAAATTGCCGGAGCACGCCCCTGACGGACGTGCCGGACACTACATCAAGTTGATGTTGAGGTGATACATAATCCACACTGAGCCACCAATGACCAGGCTGAGAATGACGGCGGTGAAGAACACGAATGAGCCCGAGTCCCGGCCCTCCCGGGTCTTCAGGTTCATGTGCATGAACAGGATCAGCTGCACAAGAACCTGCAGCACCGCCATGATAACGATGGCGACGACCGTCGTGGTTTTATCGAAACCACCGTGCATCACCATGCCGAAAGGTATGACTGTCAGCACCAGCGACAGGATCAGCCCAATGATGTAGGACTTGGCGCTGCCATGGCTACCACTGTCGTGAGACGTAGACACACTCATCACAGGACTCCCATAAGGTAGACGAAGGAAAATACGCAAATCCAGACGATGTCCAGGAAGTGCCAGAAAAGGCTCAGGCACAGGATGCGTGGGCGAGTCTTGTCGGTCAGACCCTTGGTTGAGAGCTGGATAAACATGATCAGCATCCAGAGCAGACCAACGCTGACGTGCAGGCCATGCGTGCCAACCAGTGCGAAGAAGGACGACAGGAAGCCGCTGCGATCCGGACCAAAGCCTTCCTCAATCAGGTGATGGAATTCATAGAGTTCCATGGCAACGAAGCCGGTACCAAGCAGGAAGGTAACGACCAGCCAGCCAGTCAACTGCCTGAGGCGGTCCTGGTTCATGGCCAGAACGGCCATGCCATAGGTGAAACTGCTGAACAGAAGCAGGAATGTTTCGATCAGGACGAAATCAAGTTCAAACAGATCTTTGGATGTCGGGCCTCCGGCCGTGCCGTTTTGTAGAACGGCATAGGTCGCAAACAGGGAACCGAAGATGATCAGATCGCTCATCAGGTAAACCCAGAACGCGTACATCTTGGTGCCGGTCACGTCGTGATGGTCGTGGTCATCGTGGCCGCCGTGCGCGGCCGTTGATTGGTCAGTTATGGTCGTGGTTGTCATGATTACGCCTGCATCTCCACCCGTTGATGGTGTTCGGTTTCTATCCGCTGCACTTTCTCGGCGGGCACGTAGTAGTCGATATCGTCATTGAACACCCGGCCCATAAAGGCGGCGAAAATACCCAGGGCGCCCACCCCGGCCAGCCACCAGATGTGCCATACCAATGCAAAGCCAAGCACGATGCTGAAGGCACCTATCACCGGGCCTGCTACGGTATTCCGGGGCATGTGGATGTCCTGGTAATCGACGGTCTGGGGATGATCCAACTGGGCTTTGCCCTGATTCTTCTGCTTGTCTTCCCAGAAACTGTCGATTGAGTGGATCTCCGGCAACCGGGCAAAGTTGTAGTACGGGGGCGGAGAAGACACCGCCCACTCCAGCGTGCGGCCATTCCATGGGTCGCCGGTCACATCCTGGTTCTGTTTACGGTCGCGGATGCTCACGTAGAGCTGGATTGCCGTGCAGATGATGCCGCACAGAATCAGCACCGCACCGAATAAGGCCACGATCATCAGCGGCTGCCACTCGGTATTGGCATAGGATTGCATGCGACGCACCGCGCCATAGAAGCTCAGAATGTAAAGCGGCATGAACGCCACGTAAAAGCCGGTGATCCAGAACCAGAACGACCGTTTGCCCCACTTTTCGTTCAGCGTGAACCCGAAAGCCTTGGGGAACCAGAAGGTGTAACCGGCCATCATCCCGAAGACCACACCGCCAATGATGACGTTATGGAAGTGCGCGATCACGAACAGGCTGTTGTGCAACACAAAGTTTGCCGCCGGTACCGCCAGCATGACACCGGTCATGCCACCGAGCGTGAAGGTAATGATGAAGCCGAGGGTCCAGAGCACCGGAGAGGTGAACGTCAGGCGACCGCGGAACATGGTGAACAGCCAGTTGAAGATCTTCACACCGGTCGGAATCGCAATGATCATCGTCATAATGCCGAAGAAGGCGTTGACGTTGGCCCCAGCCCCCATGGTGAAGAAATGGTGCAGCCAGACAACAAATGAGAGAACCCCAATCGATAGAGTGGCCCAGACCATGGTGTTGTAGCCAAACAGTCGCTTCTTCGCGAAGGTTGAAATAACCTCGGAAAACACACCGAATGCCGGCAGGATCAGGATGTAAACCTCCGGATGGCCCCAGGCCCAGATGAGGTTGACGTACATCATCATGTTGCCGCCAAGATCATTGGTGAAGAAATGGAAATCCAGGTAGCGGTCCAGGGTCAGCAGGGCAATGGTTGCCGTCAGAATCGGGAAGGCCGCAATGATCAGAACGTTGGTGACCAGGCAGGTCCAGGTGAAAATCGGCAAGCGGAACAGGGTCATGCCCTTGGTGCGCATCTTCATAATGGTGACGAAGAAGTTGATCCCGGTCAGCGTGGTACCAACCCCCGATATCTGCAGGGCCCATATCCAGTAATCAACCCCGACCCCGGGACTGTAGGTCGATTCAGAAAGGGGCGCGTAGGCCAACCAGCCGGTCTTGGCAAATTCGCCCACAAACAGGGACACATTGACCAGGACGACACCTGCCGCGAACAGCCAGAAGCTCAGGTTGTTCAAGAACGGGAAAGCGACGTCGCGGGCACCGATCTGCAGCGGCACCACCAGGTTCATCAGGCCAATCACCATCGGCATGGCGACGAAGAAAATCATGATAACGCCGTGGGCGGTAAAGATCTGGTCGTAATGCTCGGGAGGCAGATACCCCTCGGCTACACCTGCTGCCATGGCTTGCTGGGTACGCATCATGATGGCATCCGAGAAACCACGGATCAGCATGACCAGCGCCACCAGAAAATACATGATGCCCAGTTTCTTGTGGTCAATGGAGGTGATCCACTCGCTCCAGAGGTATCCCCACTTCTTTCGCAGAGTGATCCAGCCAGCCACCGCCAGGCCAATGATCGCAATAATCGCCACCGTAACCATGATGATTGGTTCGTGGAAAGGAATTGAATCGAGACTTAATTTTCCGAACATAGCTTTACTCCGCTGCCTCTGCGTTCATGGGCTCGCCGTGCTTCGCCTTGCCATTTTCACCGCTTTCACCATGCTCGCCCCCCGCTTCCATACCCTTACGGAAGCTGTTGAGGATGTTTTTATACAGATCGGGTGAAACGTCTGAGTAGTACTGAACCGGAACGTCTGTGCTGGGCTCCGCCAGTGCCTGGTAGCCCTTGTTAAAGGACAGGGACTGACCGGATTCCCCGACCTTCTTTACCCAATCCCTGAATGCCTTGTCAGACAGGGCGTGGGCATCAAATGTCATTTCCGAAAAGCCGGCACCGCTGTAATTCGTTGACCGCCCGGGAAACGTGCCCTGCTCGTCTGCGATCAGGTGCAGGCTGCTGTCCATACCGGCCATGGCGTATATCTGGCTACCCAGCTCCGGGATCCAGAAGGAATTCATCACCGAGCCCGAGCTGATGCGAAAATGAATGGGCCTGTCAGCCGGAAAAGCCACTTCATTAACGGTGGCCACGCGCTGCGCGGGATAGATGAAGAGCCATTTCCAGTCCAGTGAAACGGCCTGGATCTCAATCGGCTCCTGGCCGTCAGCCGCCGCAATGGGCTTCATGGGATTCAGACTGTGGGAGGTTATCCAGGTCAGCACGGCCAGTACGACGATGATGACACAGGGAATAAACCAGACAACGACCTCAATGGCGGTGGAATGAGCCCAGTCAGGCGTGTACGCCGCATCCTTGTTACCCTCCCGGTATCGGTAGGCGAACAGAATCGTCATGACGATGACGGGAATGACGACAATCAGCATCAGCACGAAGGCCGTAATGATCAGGACACGTTGCTCTTCACCCACCTGCCCTTTCGGATCCATCAGTGCCGAGCTACAGCCGGACAGCAGGAGCGGCAAAACAGCTGATAGTATGGCGCTCAGGGCACCTGAATAGCTCTTCTGTTTCATTTCTGAACCTCATTTGAGCAGCACCGACAGACCCTATGACGCATGCTCATATGTAGCTAGCTATATGTAATGGGGGATCACTTTGTGTTGCAGGCAACGAGAGCCTTAACGGCCCGGCGACAGCCGGCTAAGGTTGAACCCCCGCTGGAAACGGCGCCAATAGTGGTCGAAGTGTGCGCTGGTTTCCAGCGACAAATTGACTTGGATCAAGACCGGGGTTTTGTGATCTTGCCCCCCTATTCTCAAAGGTGGGAAGACCGGCGTTAGCAGGTTAATATTCGAGTCCGCCACTATCACCCGGAACGCTCTATGCCCCGCTTTACCGAAATCGGCACCGCAACCATTCCCGGCAAGGGAACCCGGTTACGCCTGCTGCAACGCAATGACGAGTTCTCCATCAAGATAGCGGGCACCACCGGTGAGCTGATGAACAGCCGGTTACACGGTTCGGAAGATGCGCTGGCGACGCTGGCCTGCGAGCGTATCGCCGGGCAGCCCGCGCCCCGCGTATTGATTGGCGGCCTGGGCATGGGGTTTACCCTGGCAGCGGCGCTGTCTGCC
Source organism: uncultured Marinobacter sp. (assembly GCA_966210405.1). Taxonomy (GTDB): domain Bacteria; phylum Pseudomonadota; class Gammaproteobacteria; order Pseudomonadales; family Oleiphilaceae; genus Marinobacter. Next base: position 21,057 of record CBIHLH010000011.1, on the reverse strand, counting down.
CTGTCGGGCGATGCGCAGGTCACCGTGGCGGAACTGGTTCCCGACGTTGAAGTATGGAACCGGGGCCCCCTGGGCGCGGCAGCCGGGTACCCGTTGAACGACCCCCGAGCCAGTGTTCATATTGGTGATGTAGCGGAATTGCTTCGAGAGGGAAACGGCACCTGGGACGCCATTCTGCTGGACGTCGATAACGGCCCGGAAGGACTCACTCGCAAGGAAAACAACTGGATTTACTCTCCCGCTGGCATTGCCGCCGCCCAGAAGTCGCTGCGCCCGGATGGCATCCTGGCCTACTGGTCCGCCGGCCAGGAGCACTCGTTTACCGAAAGACTGCGCCGCGCCGGGTTTTCCGTGGAGCCAGTCACGGTGCGGGCCCTGCGCCCGGGCAAGGGTGCGCGCCACGTTATCTGGCTGGCCTGGTAAACCGCGCCTTTCAGGCCTACGTGTTGCCAGACCGTCATTCGAAATACCATGGCAGGTGTTGTATGTTTAACAGAGGGCAGTGCTCCGGCATGCCCCGTTAACCCGCTGAGACACTCAGGAGGTATTTCCATGAAACCCTCAATGAGTCTGACCGGTGAACACGACAGCCACAAAGTGGCTGCCGTCTTTGAAACAGAATCCGACGCCAGGACTATGGCGGAAGCCCTTCGTGAGGGCACCAGCCTGGCGGACGGCCAGGTTACTGTCCTGAGCCCCTCGGACCGGCATCAGGGCCAGGAACTGGAGGAAGCAACGTCGCTTCTCGACGCCCGGCACGTTAAAACCGTGCAAACGCTCTGACGGGTGACGGCCCCTCCACCCAAACCTGGCCCAAAATCTGCTATACCGCCCCCAGACGCCACTAACGACAAGATTCCGGCACGTGACTTCACACGCCGGGGGAGGACCATCCGCCATGTCCCTGCTGACATCCCTGATACGGGCAAGCACCCAGTTTCAACAGGCCATGGAAAAACGGCAAACACCGGAAAACAACGGCGTCCCGGAGGCTGGGAAAGGCAGGGCCGAAGCTGAGGAACGTACCGGCGGGCCGGGGGACGACCGCTTTACCCGCTCGGAGAGCAGCCAGGCCGATATCGCCGGGCTGAAATCCCGCAAGCTGGCCATGGCCGATTACAAGCAAACTGTTGGGCAGGATCTTGCCTTTGTTCGGGAAACACTGCGGCACAAACTTGCCGAGTACAACCTGCCCCCGGGCACAACACTCAATGTGACCAAGACTGAGACTGGCAGCCTGGGTGTGGAAGGTAAGGTGGCAGACACCACCCGGAACCGCATCGAACAGGATCTGAACGTTAACAAAAGCTTCCGGGAAGCCTTCAACCGTTTGAGCATCAACGAGCCCACGCTGCACTTCATGGACACCGCGCTCAAACTGAACCAGGCGTACGGTGTGAATAATCCGCTACTGGACACTCTGGTCAGCGAGAACCAGCAATTCAACGGCCTGCAGGACCTGGTACACCGCTACCAGAGCCTGAGGCAGTCCGCCGGCGCTACCCCGGCAGAGAACACAACAGGCAGCCGGGCCTACGCCTTCAACCTGAACGCCCGGGCCTGAACTCACACAGTAAACGGCGCCGGATCACCCTTCCCGACCCGCATCACCGCCGGCACCTCGCCGGTGAAGTCCACCACCGTGGTGGCTTCCATACCACAAAACCCACCATCGATGATCAGATCCAGCTCGTGTTCCAGCGTTCCGCGAATGTCATAGGGATCGGTCATCGGATCGGTTTCCCCGGGCAGAATCAGCGTACTGCTCATGATCGGCTCACCCAACTCACCCAGCAGCGCCTGGACAATCGCGTTATCCGGCACCCGCACCCCAACCGAGCGGCGCTTCGGATGCAGTAACCGGCGCGGCACTTCACTCGTGGCATCGAGAATGAAGGTATAAGGCCCCGGCGTGAAATTCTTCAGCAACCGATACTGGGTGTTGTCCACCTTGGCGTACACCCCGATATCGGACAGATCCCGGCACACCAGCGTGAAATTGTGCTTGTCGTCCAGCCGCCGGATACGCTTGATCCGGTCCGCCGCCTGCTTGTCACCCAAGTGACAGCCAATCGCATACGCGGAATCCGTGGGATACACAATCACCCCGCCCTTACGCAGAATATCCACCGCCTGGGTAATCAGACGCTTCTGCGGTGTTTCCGGGTGAATCTGGAAAAACTGACTCATGAACCCTCTCCCCGGGCGGTTCTGGCCGCCATTGCCGGATCCTTCTTCGAGCCACCCAGACAGTTCGGCGACTCCGGCGCCACCTGCCCGGACGCCGCCCATTCCTCCGGCGAATAAAGATGCAACGCCAACGCATGCACCTCCCCGGCCAGTTCCTCCGACAGCACCTTATAAATAGCCTGATGCCGCTTCACCCTCATTTGCCCCTCAAAATCCGGCGACACCAGCGTCACCTTGAAATGGGTTTCAGAATTCGGCGGCACACTGTGCTTATGACTCTCGTTGTCCACCTGAAGAAGACGCGCGTCGAACGCCTCGTTCAGTTTGGTTTCAATTGCATTCTGGATTTTCATGTTCTAGGACTCCTACTGCTCAACCCGAGGTTAAGGGGGCGAATTACGGGGAGCTCGACGTGGCTGTGGGAGAGGCCTTTCCAAAACTGTGTGTTGCTAGGGATGGCAACACCAAGCCCCCAGGGATGGGTTCACGGCGTGTTTTGGAAAGGCCTCTCCCACAGCCACTGCCCGCCAGGCTCCCAGTCTACTACAGAACAACCGGCGAACCCGAGAGCCTTGACAGCATAAAGCCAAAGCGCCACATTCCCATCCCGATTCCAAAACACCAGATCCCATGCAGCTGTACATCGCCGAAAAGCCAAGCCTCGGCCGCGCCATCGCCGCCGCCCTCCCCGGCCCGCATCAGAAAGGCCAGGGCTGGATTCGCTGTGGCCAGGGCGAACAGGCCGTCACCGTCAGCTGGTGCATCGGCCACCTGCTGGAGCCGGCCGAGCCCGCCCGTTACAACCCGGCCTGGAAAAAATGGCGCCAGGAAGACCTGCCCATGATTCCCGAAAAATGGGAGGTCATGCCCAAAGACAGCGTACGCCAGCAGCTCAACGTCCTCGAATCCCTGATCCGCCAGGCCAAAATCATCATTCACGCCGGTGACCCGGACCGCGAAGGCCAGCTCCTGGTCGACGAAGTCATCCGCTATTTCGGTACCCGCGCCCCCGTCCAGCGGATACTGATCAACGACCTGACCCCAGCGGCCGTGGCCAAAGCCATCCAGAGCCCGAAAGACAACCGCGAGTTCCGGCGTCTGTCCCATTCCGCGTTGGCCCGGCAACGGGCAGACTGGCTTTACGGCATCAACCTGACCCGCTTCTACACCCTCAGCTATCAGCAACAGGGTGAGCAGGGTGTCTATTCCGTTGGTCGGGTGCAAACCCCGGTGCTTGGTCTGGTGGTGGAGCGGGACAACACCATCGAAAACTTCCAACCCAAGCCCTATTATCGGATTGAAGCCCGCTTCAAGGCCCAGGAAGAGGAGGCGGACCAGCAAACCTTCACCGCCCGCTGGCTGCCGGAGGATCAATTCCAGGACCACCTGGACGAAGAAAACCGGCTGCTGAGCCGGGACGTGGCCGAGCAGATCGCCGAGAGCGTGCGCAACCGGCCCGGCACCATTACCGAATCCCGTTTCCGGGACCGACCGGAAACGCCGCCGCTGCCCCTTTCCCTGTCGGCGCTGCAAATCGAAGCCGGCCGGCTGTTCCGGATGGGCGCCAAGGATGTACTCGATACCGCCCAGAACCTGTATGAGCGCCACCAACTGATCACCTACCCCCGCTCCGATTGCCGGTACCTGCCGGAAGGGCATTACGGCCAGCGGGAACAGGTGGTCCGGGCAATCGGGCGGGTGGCGCCAAATCTTCAGGACGCCTTCGACGGTGCAGACCTGGAACGGAAAACCGCCGCCTGGAACGACAAACAGGTCGATGCCCACCACGCCATCATTCCCACCAGCCGGCCAGCGCCGAACGGCAGGCTCAGTGCAGCGGAAGAGAAAATCTACGGGCTGATCAGCCGCTACTACCTGATGCAGTTTGCGGCAGACGCCGTCCACCGGGAAGGCAAGCTCACCGTACGGGTCGCAGACCACCGGTTCCGGGCCACGGAAACCGCCATTCTGGTGCCTGGTTGGAAAAGCCTCGAAATCAAGCTCCGCGAGGGTCGCGCCGAGCCCGAAAAAACACCGCTTCCGAGGTTGGAGAAAGGCGAGCCGGTATTCTGCGAAGACAGCACCATCGCCGAACGCAAAACCCAGCCGCCCCAGCACTTCACCGATGCCACGCTGCTCTCGGCGATGACCAACATCGCCCGCTTCGTAACCGATGCCGAGCTGCGCAAAACCCTGCGCGAAACCGATGGCCTGGGCACCGAAGCCACCCGGGCCGCCATTATCGACACCCTGTTCAAGCGGGACTACCTGTACCGGGACAGTCGGCACATCCGCGCCACGGACAAAGGCAAGGCCCTGATCAGCGCCCTGCCTGAATCGGTCAGCAAGCCAGACCGCACAGCGGTATGGGAAGCCACGCTGGAAAGCATTCGTCGCGGCGAGGGGGACCCAAGAAAATTTCTGGCCACCCTGCAACAGGAAATTCGCGGCTTCCTGAGCCGGCCCCAGGGCCGACCCGCCGACGATTCACCGCACCCGGACAACGGTGCGCCCGAAAACCTGCCTCACTGTCCCAAATGCCGGGCCCCCATGCGTGAGCGAGACGGCAAGTTCGGGCGATTCTACGCCTGCACTCGCTACCCGGACTGCAAAGGTACCCGCCCCCTTGAAGACACCGAGCCCATGGACGGTACCGGAGAGAAACCGATACCCTGCCCCCACTGCTTTTCCCCCCTGGTGCGCCGGAAGGGTAAAAAAGGTTGGTTCTGGGGCTGCAGTAATTTCCCGGCCTGCCGACAAACGTTAAACGACGACGATGGCAAGCCGGCGATTCGTTTACGGAAGACTACATAACGATACTGAACCGCCATCCGCTTTTTGCAATAATCGCCGTACATGACACAGTGGCGGTATGGCGCCCTGACAACAGACACCCACCAGCCAGAAGCACCAGAACTCCGGGAGAGGCGCAATGCGTATTGCTCTGCTTGAAGATGAACGCGAACAGGCGCAGCACATACAGTCCATTCTTTCCGAACGCGGGCATCATTGTGACAGCTTTCCGACGGGGGAGAATTTCCTCAGCGCGGTGTTGCACCGCAGCTACGACCTGCTCATCCTGGACTGGCAGATACCGGACATGACCGGCATTGATGTACTGAAAACCGTCCGCGCCCAGTTGAACTGGGCCATTCCGGTGGTTTTTCTGACCCAACGCGACAGCGAGGCCGATATCGTCTGCGCCCTGGATGCCGGCGCCGATGATTACCTTGCGAAACCGGCCCGGGCAGCGGAACTGGTGGCACGCATTAACGCCCTGGCGCGCCGGCTGCACCCGGACAACGAAAAAGAAGTGCTTCGGTACGGCCCGTTCGAGATTAACACCCAGCAACGGGTCATCTCGCTCCACGGTGAACAGCTGACCCTGACCGACAAGGATTACGACCTGACCCTGTTCCTGTTCCAGAACCAGGGCCGGCTACTCACCCGCGAAATGTTGCTTGAGCGGGTCTGGGGCCTGGCGCGCGACATCAACACCCGCACAGTGGACACCCATATGAGCCGCTTGCGGCGCCGGCTGGGACTGAATCCGGAAAACGGTTTCCGGATCAAAACCATCTACCAGCGAGGGTATCGTCTGGAAGCCATGGCAGCTCAGGTTGCGCCCTCAGATAACCGGGTAACCGACCAGATCGCCAATGACTGACGCCCCCCTGTTGCCCCAGCTCCGGGTTCTGGCAGCTTTGTTACTGCTGGCACTGGCAACGCCGGCACTTGCCGAACTCTCGATCACCCAGGGGTCCGCAGTCGCGTCCAGTGCCGCCCCCAGCGCCACCGCTCCCGAGTGGGTGTATACCTTGCGCCCGGGCGAGAGTTTTTCAGAAGTGGCCGGGGATCTGCTGTCCAGCCGGTACGGCCCTGGCCGTCTGCTGCAGTACAACGACATAGACAACGCCGCGACGTTGGGCGAAGGCGACCGCATCCGCATCCCCCTGGCCTGGCTGAAACGGCAGCCGGACCCCGCGCGCGTGGCGTCCGTGAGTGGCGCCGTACAACTGATTTCCGGCGTCGATGGACAGAAACGCCCCCTGATACCCGACGCGCTGATCCGGGTAGGCGATGAAATTATTTCCGGCGCCGGCACGGCCACTATCGAGTTGGCCGACGGCTCGGAAGTCCGGCTTTCTCCGGAATCCCGCCTGACATTCAACCGACTAACCCAGTATGGCCGGTCCGGCATGATCGACACCCGCTTGCGACTGAACCGGGGCGAAGTCCATACCCGGGTAAAGCCGGTGATTGAAGGCGGCTCACGATTTGAAATTGAAACACCTTCAGCCGTTGCCGCGGTTCGGGGCACCGCCTTCGCCCTGCAAACATCCGCTTCGGGTACCAGCCTCCAGGTCACCAGGGGCGTGGTCGATTTTGGTGCTCCGGGAAAAGTCCGGCGCATTCCGGCCGGTTACGGGGCCAGCGTATCCACCGACGGCAGCCACAGTCTCAGTATCCGCCAGTTGCCTCCGGCACCACAGGTGAACCCGCTGCCGCCACTCCTGACAAGCCTGCCCACCGAATTGACCTGGGCACCCAGCCGGGCGCCTATGCATCAGCTGGATATCTTTGAATCCGGGACCGGGCGCTGGGTTGAGAGCCGGGCGGTGACTGGCAATGATTATGACATCAGCCTGCTGGACAACGGCCGCTACGAGATTCACCTGGCGGCACTGGATGCCCGGGGCATCGCTGGCATGCCCGCCGTTGTGCCGGTGGAGGTGGGTCTGCAGGCGCGGAAAGCCGACCTGGTATCGCCCGCAGACGGTGGCTCCGTAAACGACGACATGCCGGAATTTCGCTGGACCCTCAATGGCAGTAACGAAGTCGCCCGGGTCGAAATCGCTGAGGAGGAAAGCTTCCGGGAACTGGTGACTGCCAGTGAGTGGGCGCCGGAGACCTCGGCCCTGCCGGCCAGGCCCATGAGCCCGGGCCAGTATTACTGGCGTGTCGTGACCGAAGCGGGCGGCACTTCGGTAGCCACCACAGAGCCCCGGAAGCTGGTGGTGAATGGCACCCTGCCACCGGTACGAATCATCAGTATTAACTATCTGGACAGCCAGGTGCGGGTGTTCTGGGAGAAAGTCGAGACGGCCAGCAACTACCGGCTTCAACTCTCCGAGGAGCCAACGTTCAGCAACATTATCAAGGAGGCCACGCTGCCGGAAACCACAGCGGCCTTGCGTCTTATTCCCGGAAGGCGGTATTTTGTGCGCCTGAAAGCGCTCTCCGAAGGACCATTGGAAAGCCGTTGGGGCCCAGGGAGGGAGTTGTACCTGGAGTAAACCAGACCGCACATGCCACAGACAGCAGGGCTCATGAACCGGGATTGGCTACCACTAAGAACAACGCCCTGGACGCTGGGCCTGGCACTGTTGCTGACCCTGCTCCTGATCGCCACCTCATCACTCCCCCAGCGTCTGGATTACTGGCTCTTTGACACCGCCATTGTAACCGCGCCTCCAGAGATCCACGACGAAGTCGTACTTGTCGCCATTGATGAGCTGAGCCTGGAGCGAATCGGGCGCTGGCCCTGGCCACGAAGTACACACGCCCGCCTGATCGAGCGATTGCGTGACGCGGGCGCAAAAACCATCGTCTTCGACGTACTGTTCCCCGAGCCATCGCCGGATGATGCCGAACTCGCCGCCGCCATGGTGTCCCACGGCAAGGTCGTTCTCCCCGTGTATCTGTCGCCACCGGCGTCCAATGTCCTGTTGAGCGAACAGCTTCCGGCTCCCCGGCTGACGTCCGCGGCCGCCAGCCTGGGCCATGCCCACGTAGAGCTGGACAGCGATGGCCTGGCCCGGGGTTTGTATCTGTTCAATGGCCTGGGACAGGCGCTCTGGCCAACTCTGGCGCTGGCGGCCGGGGGCGTCGATCCCAGACCGCCCCGCTCGTCCCCGCCACCACCGTTCGTGAATGTCCGAGAGGCATATCGCGCCGTGCCCCTGGCCGGTGACGCCGGTACCCTGACCACCTATTCCTATAGCGACGTCCTGAACCAACCTGTTCGCCCCGGGGCCTTTCGGGGCAAGACAGTGTTTGTCGGCGCGACGGCCGCCGGCTTCGGCGATATTCTGCCGACCGCGTTCTCCGGTCTGAACCGCCCCATGTCCGGCGTCGAATTCCACGCCAACGTTTACTCCGCGGCACAGCAGAACCTGCTCATCCGGCCCGCGCCCGGATGGATCGGCCCGGTACTGGCCATGGCGGTCCTGGTGGCACTGGCCACTCTGTTGCCCCGCATGCGGCCGGCCCGCACCCTGCTTACCTGCATCGCCACAGCAGTCGTTCTGCTGCTGGCGTTTACCGCCTGCCTGCTGGTGTTCCGGGTGTGGGTACCTGTCGGGCACGCCCTGATCCTTCCGTTCTTTGCCTTCCCGATATCGAGCGGGCTCCGCCTCGCCATGACCAACCAGTTCCTCAACCGGCAACTGGACGACCTGGCCCGCAGCCCGCAGGTTGCCCTGCCGGAATCGGCGCGACGACACCCATCACAGCTTCTGGAGCACTTTCAGGCGCTGTTTCAACCGGAGGGCTGGCTGCTCAGTGACGGCCAGGGGGTTCTTTCAGCGCGCCAGCTCCAGCCAGAGGACAGCCCCGAGGACCTTCCGTCCGGCCAATGGGTGCACGACAGCAACCGCAGCTGGATCCGTCTGGCCCGCGGTGACGCCTGTTTCACCCTCGGCCTGGTGTTGCCCAACGACCTCAGCCGAGATGCTATCCAGCGGTACCTCCGGCGTCTTGACCTGGAATCGCCGGACCAATCACGCCGGCTCCAGAAACCCCGGGAAAATATCTCCGCCCGCATTGAGCGGGTCAGGATTGCCACTGAACGACTGAACCATATGCAACTGTTCATCCGCCGCAGTTTCGAGCGCATGCCAGACGGCATCATCGTCACGGACGAATTGGGCGTAATACGCTTTGCCAACGGGCACATCGAGGAATGGTTCCGGGAACCCATGCCCAGCCTGGGAGGCCTCCCGCTCGCACGACTCCTCGATGGTCACGATCCCCGCGAAACGCCCCCCTGGCACGAGACAGTCTCGGAAACCCTCACGCTGCTCCAGAGCCGCACGGTGGACCTGAAGATACGTGACAAGGATTTCCTGATTCACTTCGCGCCCTTCGCACTGCCCAACAGCGAACAGTACGGCATCATTGCCAACATCTCGGATATATCGGAATTGCGGGAACAACAGCGCCAGCACCGGGAAGCCATCGACTTTATCTCCCACGACGTGCGCTCACCGCTGGTTTCCCAACTGGCACTGATCGAACAGCTCAAACGCGACCCCAGCCACATCGACCAGACCCAGCTGGAGCAGCTCGGCCGCCTCGCACGACGCAGCTATCACCTGGCAGAGGAATTCGTGCAACTGGCTCGTGCCGAACAATTGACGGAAACGCGGTTTTACGAGTGTGAGTTTCTGGCCATCGTGGAGAACGCCCGCGACAGTGTCAGTGAACAGGCCGTGGAGAAAGGGATACAGTTACAAATCCATGGCACCGAAGACCTCTGGCTCAGAGGAAATGCCGAGCTGCTTGAACGGGCCGTGATCAACCTTCTCACCAACGCAGTGCAGTACAGCCCTGCCGGCTCCAGCGTTAATATCCAGGTATACCGGGCCGGTCATCAGGCCTGCCTGGCGGTTACGGATGAAGGCAGTGGCATAGACACCGAGGAACTGCCCAGCCTGTTCGATCGTTACCGGCGCCAGAAACGGAGTGAGCTGTCTGGCGTACACGGCACCGGGCTGGGCCTCTCCTTCGTAAAAACCGTGGTGGAAAAACATCGGGGAGATATTGCGGTGGAGTCAAGCGTGGGTGAAGGCTCGACCTTCACCCTGAAACTGCCTATTGCCGATCCGTTGAACTGATTCTATAAACCGAGTCGTTGCCTAGACTTCAACATTTCCGCTGACAATGCCGGCTGGCTCACTCCGCAGGCCATTCTCATCTTCAACCTCCACAGTGAAATACCAAGTCCCAGATGACAGGTTTGTGAATTCGTGAGACCAGTTATCCACTCCGCCAGCGTTATCGATAACCAGCGTCTGGTCCAAACTGTCTCGGTTGGTCCCATACCGAATCACGTACTTCGACAAATCAAGAGGACTCAACTGGGTGCTATCAACGCGGGTCTCCGGAGCACTCCAGCTCAGAACCAGCGTACGATCCGGAGCCGGCTCCGACGGCTGGGTGGACGGTGTCCCGTTATCCGTACCACCAGGCCCCGTAGACGCTGTCTCCGATGAGCTGCCACCACATCCAGTCAGCACTAGCCCAAGAAATAACGCGGCGATCCATGCCTGTGACATTTTGATGACGCGCTTCATAATATTTTTTCACCAATTAATCGTCGAATTTGTCAAATTGTATAAAACGTGGACGATTATCGGTGTGAAGCGAGTCATTTCCCTAATTACCAAATTGTCAATTTTCCGTCAAGAATCGGTAATGTTTGGCGGCAGGCAACTGATATTGATGGGGTTTTCCCGCCCGTCACAGAGCAGCCGGTAACATGACGTTACAAAAAACCGGACTCGAAGGGTGGAGCAAAGAAGACTCAGGGAATCTCACGCTACCACGGAAGCGCATCAGTACGCTCGATACCAGCACACTCCCTGGGAATCGACTGAACAAGTCAGTTCACTGGCTTCCCAGAGGTAATTCAGGCAGGCCTGAGCCTCCCCGGTGGCAAGACTGAAAATCAGCGGATCATCCTCCCGTATCGGTCGGGAGAACAGTAACTCAAACAGGTCCACGACCCGCTTCGGGCCCTCCCGGAGGAACTGCCGGAGAAACTCGAAGGAACGCTCCTGCTCGGCAATCAACGCATCAATGCGTTCATGCAACCCCATGAAACATTCCTGGTGTGCGGGCAGAACCAGGACGTCATTGGGAATCTCCGCCTTCAGGCGACGCAATGAATCCAGCCATTCGGCCATGGGGTTGGCCAACGGTTCCATTGGGGTCACCGACACATTGGAGGAGATCCTGGGCAGCACCTGATCTCCGGAGATCAACAGCTTCAATTCTTCACAATAGAAGCAGGCGTGTTCCGGAGAATGCCCGCTGCCGACCACAACCCGCCAAGTGTGCCCGCCAATCACATGGCTCTGTCCATGTTCCAGACGATGGTATGCCCTGGGCAGTGGAAAGACCCGTTTTCCGAAATTGCCGTAATGACCTCCATAACTTCGAATCGCAGCTGCGGACCACCCGGCACTGCAGTGAAAGCTGGTAAAGTTTTCTGGCACTTTGTCGTCGTGGGACTGCGCTTCCAGAATCCGGCAGGTCATGTACTCCATGCGAGTCATCCAGAACTGAGCGGGGTGGAGCTCTGTCAACCAGCCCGCCAGACCAACGTGATCAGGGTGCATGTGCGTGACGAACACCCTCTGGATCGTCCCAAGCTTCTGGATTTGCCTGATCAGCGAAGTCCAGGCAGCCTCAGCGTCTGAGGTCCACATACCGGTATCAATCACCGACACACCGTCATCATCGCCGAGCAACCAGACATTGATGTGGTCCAGCTTTCCGGGCATGGGGATTCGACTCCAGAAAACATTGGGAGCAATTTCCACCAACTCTCCGCTACCGGGCACCCTGTTTATTGGATGGGATATACCGCCACTGCTGGCGCAACACATCGACTCTCCCTCATGAAACCGGGCCACTTCAGGAAGCCTCTTTCCGGGCTGCATCCTGAAGCTGACGCCAGTTAATTTTTCCGGTACCGGATTTGGGGAGCTCATCGATAATCTCAACACCCGTCGGCACCTTGTAAGCGGCCATATTCTTTTTACACCAGGTGATAATGTCGTCACCGGTAATCGCGGTACTGGCTTCTGGCTTCAGGACAACGAGGGCTTTGGCGGTCTCCCCCCGCTTGACGTCTGGGACGCCAATCACGCAGGCCTCGTGGATATCGGGATGGCCATACATGATGCTTTCGACTTCCGCCGGCCAGACCTTGAACCCGGAAGCATTGATCATCCGCTTGAGCCGATCCACCATGAAGAAGTAGCCTTCCTCGTCCATGTAGCCCAGATCTCCGGTACGCAGGAAGCGTTTGCCGTCCAGCTCCATAAAGGTTTTCTCTGTGGCTTCGGGGTTACACCAATACTCCCGCATGACCTGGGGGCCGTGCAGAATAATTTCCCCAGTCTCCCCCTGAGCCAGTTCCTCAAGTGTGCCCGGATTGACGATACGGGCATCGACACCAAAACTGGCAATCCCCAGGCACTGCCGCTTACCCCGTTCAACCGGGTTACCAAGTATGAACGCCGCGGTTTCCGTCAGACCATAAGCCTCGTTGTAGCTGATGCCGAACTCATCCTTCAATCGCTTTGATATGGCCTCAGGCATGGCCGCGCCGCCGCCCATCAACCGGAAGAGGCTGGAAACATCATGGTTACCCAAGTCCGGGTTGGAGAAAAAATCAACAATCATAGAGGGTGGAGCACTCCACATATTTACCCTGTGACGTTCGATCAGTTTAAGCGCGGCATCCCGATCCCAGCGCTGCATGATCACCGCTGTCGAACCGTTATAGACAGGGCCGTTCATACCCCCCTGCATACCCAGGAAGTGGAACAGAGGCGCGATCGCCAACGACGAGAAAGCAGGAGACCCTCCACGCCAGACCGCCGACCCCGCTACCGAGGCCATCACGGAACCGTGCGTGTGGACACAACCTTTGGGCTTGCCAGTGGTTCCGGAGGTGTATCCGATCACGCACAGATCATCGTGACTGCCCCCGAAAGGAGCTGGGCTCAGCTCCCTCGCCAGAACATCCGTCCATAGGGCGATGCCGGGCGCTGTCAGTGCCTTTCTTGGCACCGATACCGCATCCAGAACCGACACATCGGTTGGTTCCGTCAGGTAATCCGAGTAGGCGTGGACGATCAGGGAGTCAATATCGCCCGAGTTCAGCAGTGGATGTGCCTGTTCAAACAGTTCCTGGGCTGCGAGCACGGTCCTGGCGCCGCTATTCGCGACACAGTACCGCAGCTCATCCGCCAGGTTCATCGGGTTCACCGGTACCACCACAGCCTGAGCCCGCAGGATGGCGTAATAGGCAACCACGTACTGGGGACAATTCTGGGAGTACAGTGCCACCCGGTCTCCCGGCGTTACCTTGCATTCGTGCTGAAGGTAACCGGCCAGATGTTCCACCTGCGCCAGCAGTTCACCGTAGGACAATACCGAATCATAGAAGACGGTCGCCGGCTTTTCCGGATAGCGCGTGGCGGCGACTTCCAGGTTGTAAAACAGGCTGGTTTTCGGCACATCAAGCGAGCGTGGGAGGCCCTGAGGCCAGTATCGATCCTGTTCCGGTGTCATTCTATTCCCCTTGTACCTGAACGGTTCCCGGATGATTGGCCGCACATGTTAATGCGCCCGTTCCAATATGGTTTTAGCCATGGCGATAACAGGCGCATCTACCATCTGCCCGTCAACCTTGAACGCACCGCTACCGGACCTCGCCGCCTCCATGACTTTGTTCGCCCATGCCACCTGGTGGGCATCTGGCGCAAAGCCAGATTGAACAGCAGCGACCTGCCTCGGATGAATACACAGCATCCCGGCAAATCCCATGTTGCGCGCCCGGCGCGCCTGGGCCTGCACCGCCTGTTCGTCGTCAAACACCGGGAACACCGTATCGATAGGAGGCAGCAAGCCGGCCGCCCGGGAACAGACCAGAATCTGATAGCGACACTGATCCAGAATCCGCTCCGCGCCGTCAGTATTGCCTTCAATACCCAGGTCGTCACTCAGGTCCAACCCACCATAACTCAAGCGCTCCACGGCAGGTGTCGCGGCAATGGCGCTCAGGGCCAACAAGCCCTTGGCGGATTCAATCAGTGGGATAACCGGCTTGCCGGCGTTTGACAGCGCCTCAATGTCCTCCGGTGATTCCGCTTTCGGCAGCATAATCCCGATCACTTTTTCATAACGGGCACACAGGGCAACATCACTATCGAAGCCGCCTGTCCCCCGGGCATTGATCCGGACATAGATTCCCGGGCCATCGTGATGCCGAAGGAAGTTCTCGAGTAATCCCCTCGCTGATTCCTTCGCCTCTGGAGGAACCGCATCCTCCAGATCCACGATCACCGCACCGGCGCCGCTGGCCAGGGCCTTGGCAATTCGCTCGGGCCTGGTCGCGGGCACGAAGAGCATTGTTTTCAGATTACGGTTCGTCATTGTCAGATACCTGTTATCGAATTCCCGCTGGCACTCAGATAACGCCACGCTGCTCTAACTGCTCAATCTGTTCCCCGCTGTATCCAAGCTCCGACAGAATGGAGCGACTGTGCTCCCCCACCGCAGGGACGGGGGATACTGAACCCTCAAACCACAGGCCGGGCGATTTCAACGCCGGTACATCGCCCACCGGGGTTTTAACGCTGATCCAGCGATTCCGCGCGTCCAGTTGTGGATGCATCCAGACCTGCTGCATATCATTCACCGACGCATTGGCAATACCGGCAGCATCCAGACGCGTCACCACTTCCGCCAGTGAAAGCCCGGCGAACACGTCTCGTATCAAGCTACCCAACTCCTCGCGATGGACGGACCTCAGGGCATTGGTGGCAAACCGGGCATGCTCTGCCAGCGCAGGTTGTTGCAGAACCAGCTTGCAGAATGCCCGCCATTCCCGATCATTCTGTAATCCCAGCATAACGGTATTGCCGTCACCGACCGGAAAAGGCCCGTAGGGGAATATCGTGGAATGAGAGGAGCCGGCCCGGGGGGGAGGCATTGCGTTATCAAAGCTGTAGTACATGGGATACCCCATCCACTCCACCAGACTCTCCAGCATCGATACATCGATATGACTGCCTTTACCGGTCCTGCCCCGCAGCAGCAGGGCCGACAGGATATTGCTCTGGGCATACATGCCTGCGGCGATATCGGCCACCGAGCAACCGGCCTTCGCCATACCTTCGGGTTCCGGTGTGCCGGTGACTGACAGAAAGCCGCTCTCGCTCTGGATCAGCAAGTCATAGGCTTTCTTGTCCTGCAGAGGACCGCCGTGACCATAGCCGGAGATGTCGCAGACGATCAGCCCGGGATACCGCTGGTGCAGCTCCTCGAATGAAAGCCCCATCCTGGCCGCGGCCCCTGGAGCCAGGTTCTGGACCAGTACATCCGCGTCTGCCAGCAATTGAAACAAGACCTCCAGCCCCTCGGACGATTTCAGGTCCAGGCTCAGGCTCTCCTTGGAACGGTTGGCCCACACGAAGTGCGAGGACATTCCCTTGACCCGATCATCGTACTGGCGTGCGAAATCTCCCGAACCCGGGCGTTCAACCTTGATCACCCGCGCGCCCTGCTCTGCCAGATGGCGGGTACACAAAGGAGCTGCGACCGCCTGCTCCAGAGATACGACGTTGACTCCCTCCAGGGGAAGGACTTCGCTATTGTTATGGTTCACTTACACATCCCGGTTTTCAGGTGTATCGCTGTAGGGCTCAGAACGATCGCGGCAGTCCCAACAAATGCTCGGCGACGTAGGAAAAAATCATGTTGGTGGATATTGGCGCCACCTGATAAAGGCGCGTCTCCCGGAACTTGCGTTCCACATCGTACTCGTTGGCAAACCCGAAACCACCGTGGGTCTGCAGGCACACGTTGGCAGCCTCCCAGGACGCCTCTGCCGCAAGGTATTTAGCCATGTTGGCGCTCGCCCCGGCCGGGTGGCCACCATCATATTCCTCACAGGCACGCCAGCGCATGAGGTCAGCCGCTTCAACATTAATATGAGCCTTGGCAATCGGGAACTGAACACCCTGGTTCTGCCCGATGGGGCGGCCAAACACTTCGCGGTCACCGGCGTACTGCCGTGCTTTTTCGATAAACCAGCGACCATCGCCGATACATTCCGCGGCAATCAGGGTGCGCTCGGCGTTGAGGCCATCAAGGATGTAACGAAACCCCTTGCCCTCTTCACCAATCAGGTTCTCGGCGGGAATTTCCAGGTTATCGAAGAAAAGCTCGTTGGTTTCGTGATTCACCATATTGGCGATTGGCTGCACCGTCAGGCCATTTCCGATGGCCTGGTGCAGATCCACGATAAAGATCGACATGCCCTCGGATTTTCGACGAACCTTGTCGAGCGGCGTGGTACGGGCCAGCAGGATCATCAGGTCGGAATGCTGTACCCTGGAAATCCACACCTTCTGGCCATTCACCACATAGTTATCGCCCTGGCGAACCGCCGTGGTCTTGATCTTGGTGGTGTCGGTGCCCGTCGTGGGCTCCGTCACGCCCATGGACTGCAGCCGCAACTCGCCAGCAGCGATTCTTGGCAGATACTTCCGCTTTTGTTCTTCACTGCCATTGCGCAATAACGTGAACATGTTGTACATCTGGCCATGAACGGTGCCGGAGTTACCACCCGCCCGATTCACTTCCTCCAGGATCACGGAGGCCTCTGCCAGGCCCAGGCCGGAACCGCCGTATTCCTCGGGAATCATCGCCGCCAGCCAACCGGCTTCCGTCATGGCGCTGACAAATTCTTCCGGAAAAGCTTTACGCTCGTCGACTCCACGCCAATAAGCCGCATCAAAGTTCTGACACAGCCCTCGCACGCCCTCTCGGATGTCTTCGTACTTCTGCAAGGCTGGGGTGATCATCGGTTATTCTCCTTGAATTCGATTTCGCCTTCGTGGGCCGGGCCGTCTTCATTGGCGGCCCATAACGCG
The DNA here is from genome assembly GCA_966210405.1 of uncultured Marinobacter sp. GTDB lineage: Bacteria > Pseudomonadota > Gammaproteobacteria > Pseudomonadales > Oleiphilaceae > Marinobacter. Next base: position 4,129 of record CBIHLH010000011.1, on the reverse strand, counting down.
GCCTTGCCATCGCCGACAATCCGTCCTTCAACATTGAAGGATTTGTTCAACGTAAGGGGTCGCAATCCCCGATACGACAGCCGTACCGGTGTCAGACCGGGATTTGCGTCGACAAAGGCCTGCACCATCAGCGTGGCAATCAACGGGCCATGGACCACCAGATCGGGATAACCCTCTTCCTCTGTGGCATAGGGTCTGTCGTAATGAATTCGATGACCATTAAAGGTCACTGCCGAATAGCGGAACAATAACAGCGGAGAAGGCGTTACCCGGTTGCTCCACTGGGCGTCGGGAACGGGCCTGTCCAGGGACAGTTTCGGGGCCGCCGGCGCCTTATAGACGATGTCCTGCTCCTCACTCAGGCACAGTTCCCCCTTCTGGTGGTAATCGTGCCGGACAGTCACAAAAAGCAGCTTCCCGGAACGTCCGTCTTTTTCATTAACCGAGTGAATAATCGATGAGCGCTCGGCGGGATGACCAATCGTCAGGGGTTTGTGAAATTCAACACGCCCACCGGCCCACATTCTGGTGTTACCCCCGGATTTCGGCAGAAATCGCCCCGGGGCGATGTGGCCATCATGGCCAGTGTCTGAGGGTGAAACGGGAATCTGGAAGAACGCCCAGTGCCACAGGGGGGCCAGCTCGTCCCCAACCACCGGCGCGGGCCGGTCCAGCATCGCGGCAATTCTGGCAGCCAGGGCCGAATCCAGGGCGTCCGTGCACGCTTCTCGCTTACCTATCCAATCTTCCGGAGCGTCTGACATCACACTTCCTCTATCAATACGTCTTCTAGTTTTTTGATGTTGGTAATAATGCCGATATACGAATGAGGATAGAATTCGATTTTGCTCAAGGGTGCGTTTGGTTTCCATGAACACCCCGGTGGTTTAGACTGTGAATCCCTTGGTTAGCTTGCTGTCGATATTTCATCATGCATTTTGACATTCCCGATTTACGCCTGTTTATTCACGTTGCAGAAGCCAACAGCCTGACCGGCGGGGCCCGCCGTGCCAGCCTGTCAACGGCTGCGGCAAGCATGCGCATCAAATCCCTTGAAGGACAGCTGGGCAGCCGATTGTTCTACCGCGACAGCCAGGGTGTTGAGCTCACGCCGGCAGGCCACGACCTGCTGGTTCATGCACGAGCCATCATGCGGCAGGTTGACTACATCAAGGACGAGTTTTCCCAATATGCGGAAGGCGAGTCGGGGCATTTGCGGATTTTTGCCAACACAACAGCAGTGAGCGACTTCATGCCCGATGTCCTGGCGCGTTTCCTGGCGACCCGTCCGGGGGTGACCGTGGATCTGCAGGAGCGACTGACCCACGATATCGTTCGCGGCGTGATCGACGGCTCGACCGATCTGGGCGTCGTTGCCGGCCCGGTGAAGTCCAACAAAAAGCTTGAGATCATCCCCTTCAGCGTCGACCGCCTTGTGGTTGTAACGCCAAAAGGTCACGAACTGGCCGCACGCAGGACCATCACGTTTCGGGAAACCCTTGACTACCCTCACATCGGTTTGCGTGAGGGCAGCACCTTATTCAATTTCCTTAAAGAACAGGCCAGCGAGACCGGCTCGACCCTGCAAATGCGCATTCAGGTGTTCGGCTTCGAATCCGCCTGTCGGATGGTCAGCCGCGGGGTGGGCATCGGCATCCTGCCTCGCTCCATCGCGCACCGATACGCCGACTTCCTCGACATATCCACCATTGATCTGGAAGACGACTGGGCGGAGCGAGAACGCAGCCTGATCGTCCGCGAACTGGATGCCTTGCCAAAGTGCGGCAAGGAATTGGTAGAGGAGATCCGTTCGCAAATCAGCCTCACGACGACACCCTGACAACCATCACGGGCTTTATCTCCATTAACAGCCGGCTTTCTTCAGGATCAACATATCTGAAACGCCGTCCTGAACCACCTCATCGTGCTCATCCACAAGTTGCAGCCGCCGATTGACCCGGCCCACACGTGCACTTGTACCCTGCTCGAAATCGAGGATGGTCAGCCGAAGCCTCAAAGTTGTACCGACTGTGATCGGCTTGAGGAACTTCCACTCACTGATGGACATCATGGCAACCGCCGACTTCTCGAAGATTCCCAGGGTGTGCATCATTCCCGTCGCTATCGCGATGCCATAGGCCCCATGCACCAGACGCTCGCCAAAACGGGTTTTACTGGCGAAGTGTTGATCACAATGTATTGGATTCCAGTCGCCGGAAAGCATCGAAAAGAATGTCATATCTGTTTCGGTGACGGTCCTTCCCGTGCTTTCGAAGGCTTCGCCCTGCTTGAGGTCTTCAAAGTAAAGACTGTGATCCATTGTCAGTTCCTCAGGGCCCTGCGGCCCATTGTATTTTTGTGTAATCAACCGCGCTCGGCGGCCATTGCCCTGAGCTTAGCCCGCTGAATCTTGGTGCCATTAGCGCTTTCGGTGACAGGAAAGGCATCCAGGAACCAGACTCGTTCCGGCACTTTGAATGGGGCGATACTTTTCCTCAGCCAGGCACGGACCCTGTCAGCATCCATGCCGGCATCGGGCTCGGCAATGACAAACGCGACACAGGTCGATTTGCCATCCACATCGGCGCCGATCACCTGAACTTCGGCAACACCCGGGCAATCCCTTAAAACATCCTCGATTTCCGCCGGATTCACCAGAAAGCCACTGAGGCGGATCGCATCGCCGGCCCGGGTCTGATAGACGAAAGAGCCATCGCGGCGCAGGTAGCCGATATCCCCGGTTGAGAAAAAGCCATCCTGGTCAACGACCTCAGCCGTGGCTTCCGGGTTGTTAAAATAGCCGGCAAAGTTACCGCCAGCACAAATTTCAAGCACACCGCTCTGGTCCGCCTCCAATAACGCCCCTGACTCGGTATCGCGAACCCGCAACTGCGCTTCGGGGTCTGAAGGAAAACCGCCGCCCTGAGATCGCTCCGGTATCTTGCCCTGGACAGACTGGATCGAGAACAGGGCCTGTACCTCACTGGAGCCATACACGCCCGCCAGCGGTATGCCCTGGGCGTCTGCGGCCCTGACAAGGCCCTCGGCACCGGTCTGGAACGCAGCAAAACCACACACCCTGAGACTGGCCAGCCTGAAACCTTCCGGCATCGCCCGAAGGATGCGCCAATACATCTCGTCACTGCCAAACAGGTGGGTCAACTGATGCTTTCGGATAAGCTCTATCGCCGGCTCGGCATCAAATGTCTCCATGACCACGACGGGCGTGCCTGCCGCCAGTGCGGTAATCACCGGCACCAGCCCGAAGGTGCCGCAGAAGGGCAGCGGCGCCAGCAGGCCCGCGCCAGGCTGATCAAAACGGAACGCCCGGGCCACGTAGTCGGCGTGGCTGGCGAGGGAGCGCTGGGTATGCACCACCAATTTTGGCAGTTTTGTGGTACCCGAGGTGGTGAACAGAATGGCCAGATCGTTCTCACAAGCATTGTCCGCCACATCGGGCGCATCGGTGACATCCAGATCCGGGAATGGCAATACGGCACACCCAGCCAATTCTGGCATCTCCGCAGCCGGCTCAAGAACCGCGATGGCTTTAAGATCCGGCACGGTGTCCGGCTCAAGATCTTCCAGCAGAGCCTGAAAATCGATCTTCCGGAAGCGGGGTTGCAAGATCAGCAGGCGGGCGCCCGATGCAGACAGGATGTGCTGCAGTTCCGCCGTGCGATAACGGGTGTTCACCGCCACCAGTACAGCGCCGATACGGGATAACCCCAGCATCAGCGCGAGCCACTCCGGCCGGTTGACAAGCCATACGGCCACCCGGTCACCGTGCCCGACCCCCTGCCCTCGTAGCCAGTCAGCCGCTGAGCGTGCCATCCGATCCAGCTCGGCATAGCTGATGTGACGATCATCCGAAATGAGCGCGCAGTCGCCCGGTGCCTGTTCCAGGTGCCTTGCCACCAATGCGGCCAGGGTCAGCTTGCCGGACATCAGTAAAGCTCCATCAATTTCTTGTTGTCGCTCAGCTCGGTTGGCTCGCCTTCCCACGTCATCTGCCCGGATTTCATCACCACGACCCGATCGGAGATTTTCAGAGCCTCCTTGACGTTTTGCTCCACCAGCAGGATCGACATCCCGGTTTTCTTCTGCAGTTCACGGATCGGGCCACAAA
>CBIHLH010000010.1:0-40693 GCA_966210405.1 uncultured Marinobacter sp. | reverse complement strand
AGGATGGGCAGAAAACGTCAGATTTCGGTGTTTACCCGTCACTACCAGGTGGCGATGCTGCTGGCCGAGCAGCACGACCTGATTGCCACCCTGCCTTCCCGGGCTGCCTGGTTGCAAAGGGACAACGCCAATCTGGTGGTCAAGGTACCCCCGTTCGACATTCCGCCGTTTGAGCTGAAAATGGCCTGGAGTCCCCTGTTACAGCACAATACGGATCACCAGTGGCTCAGGAAGCTGATTGCGGAGGTGGCGGAGGAAGTGGACGCTGAATTTGCGCCATTCGGGGCCGATTTTGAATCCGCGGGCACCCACCCGATGCATCACTCAGAGCGGTAGTTCTCGCAGCTCCAGAGAGCTGCGGCCGCAGTCCCACATACGCTGGAACGATTCGGACAGAAGCTTCACACGTCCGCCATCGGCAAACGCGGCGAAGCCTTCCGGCTTGTCGAAATGGTGCCGGTAAACCACGCCTTCACGATCCGTCAGCAGGAACGGCTGATCTTCCACCGGGTAGTCGGTGTTCACCAGACGCAACCCGATCCTGCTCGGCAACCGGCGCATCAGCTCAACCAGCTGGTGGCGCCGCTTCACCAGCGGTTTGTCGTCGTGGATCAGCAGGCGGACGTCACTCAGCCGGTGGCGACGGGCGAGGGCAGAAATCAGTTCCCGGAACCGGTGTCTGTCGTACAGATCGTGCTCCAGGAACCGGTCATAAAGCCAGAGCCGTTGCGAGGCCTGGCCGACCATGCTGTCCATCAGGGCGAGAAGATCCGGCTCGTGGTTGAACAGCCAGGAGTCACGATCTTTGCCCAGCACCAGAGGCGGCGTGTGGGTGGCCCCACGGGATTGTTGAGACAGGGTTTTGTGCACCAGGTCCGGAGCCAGGCAGCGCATGTCGACATGGGGAATGCCGGCGTCGTCATACACATCGGAGCAGACGTGAAAGCCGGAGCGCTGATAAAAGGCAATGGCGTGCGTCTGGGCCGAGAGCTTCAGTTCATGAAAGCGGCCGGCGGATTCGGCCATCAGGTGTCGAAGCAGCGCCTCGCCAACTCCCTGGCCCCGGCATTCCGGGCTTACCGCCATGCGACCGATATGACCGGTTTCCTCGAGGGTGGAAAACAGGCGAGCGACTCCGGCCGGCGTGTTGTCTGGCCCTATCGCCAGATAATGGTCGGCGATCTCGTCGGTCTGGTCCCACTCCAGCTCCGGTGGTACCTGTTGCTCGTCGATGAAGACCCGCTGGCGAATGGCCCGAACCGGGGCCGGTGCCAACTGCCAGCTGTATTTCCGGAAACGAATGGTCATGGCGGTTATTCGAAGTACACCGAACCCTGGTTGTAGAGTGTGGTTAGCAGCCCGAGCAGGGCGGACTCCCCGGCCATCCGCGCCAGTGGCTTCATACTGACCCGGGACCCCGCGCACAACAGCGGAGCGAGGGGGCGGGCATCCCCTTTGAGCAGGTACCGTTCGCCGTCCACGAACAGCGCGGTTTCGTCGTCCAGTTCATGGTAGGCAAAGCGGGAACCCTCGTTCCAGCGCAATTGCTCGCCCCCGGTGATGGCCGCAGCCAGGTCCTCGGGGGTGATGGGCTCCTCGGCGGGCACCACAATGTCCATGCTCTTGGGCGCTGTTGCATACTGTCCAAACCAGAGCGCAAGCTGACTGCGGTCATTGAGCTTGTCCCTGATCAGTTCCTCGATTCGGTCGATAACCCCGGCCCCGATGGTGCCGGGATTATCCTGAACCTGAAGATCCGGGTCGTTCAGGTGGGCCTCGGCGCCGGGCTGGCTGCACAGAAAGTCGGTGAAACCGGTCAGGATATCGTCCACCGTCGGTGCCCGGAAGCCGATGGACAGGGTGATGCAGTCGTCTTCGGCGACGCCGTGGTGGCCAATGCCCGGCGGGAGGTAAAGCATATCGCCGGGCGCCAGGGTAACGGTGTCTTCGCCTTCCCAGTGGCTCAGAATCCGTAATGGCGTGTCGTTAACCTGGGGGGAAGTCGTGTCACAATGGCCGCCGAACGTCCAGCGGCGATGGCCCCGGGCCTGCAGCAGAAACACGTCATACTGATCATAGTGTGGGCCCACGCTGCCACCTTGCGGGGCGTAGCTGGCCATGATGTCATCCAGGCGCCAGTTGGGTATGAAGCGGAAGTGCTCGAGCAGGTCGGCAATGTCCGGTACCCAGTGGTCCAGGCCCTGAACCAGCAGGGTCCAGTCCCGGGCCGGCAGTCGTTCGAACCGCTCGGGCGGGAAGGGGCCGTTTTCCAGTTGCCAGGGCTTGCCATTGTCATTCTCGATAACGATCCGGGACTCGACGCCCTCCTCACAGGCCAGGCCGGCCAGCTCGTCGGCACTGACCGGGCACTGAAAGCCGGGGAATGCCTGGCGGATGACCCGTGGCTTTTTCTGCCAGTAGTCACTCAGGAATTCGGAGGTCGTGAGCCCGTCGAGGATGTCCATGGTGTTACTCCCGATTTCAGATGTTGCGGGCCTGGTCGACGGCATTGCCGATGTAGCTGCCGGGTGTCAGGGCCATCAACTCGGCTTTGGCGGCTTCGGGAATCTCCAGGCTGCTGACGAAATTCTGGATCAGTTCCGGTGTCATGGCCTTGCCCCGGGTCAGGGCCTTGAGCTTCTCGTAGGGCTTTTCAATGTTGTACCGACGCATGACCGTCTGAATCGGCTCCGCCAGGACTTCCCAGGCGTGATCCAGGTCCTCATCCAGGCGCGCCGGATTCAGCTCCAGCTTGCTCAGGCCCTTGAGTGTTGCCTCGTAGGCAATGAGGCTATGGGCAAAGCCGACACCGAGATTGCGAAGTACGGTGGAGTCCGTCAGGTCCCGCTGCCAGCGTGAAATCGGCAGTTTGGCGGACAGGTGGCCGAACAGGGCATTGGCAATGCCCAGGTTACCCTCGGAGTTCTCGAAATCGATGGGATTGACCTTGTGGGGCATGGTGGACGAGCCGACTTCCCCTTCCACGGTTTTCTGCTTGAAGTATCCCAGTGAAATGTAACCCCAGATGTCGCGATCCAGGTCAATCAGGATGGTATTGAAACGCGCGATGGCATCGTACAGTTCGGCAATGTAATCGTGTGGCTCGATCTGGGTGGTGTAGGGGTTCCAGTCCAGCCCCAGGCTCTCGATAAAGTCCCGGGCGTTCAGGGCCCAGTCAATGCCCGGATAGGCCGAGAGGTGGGCATTGTAATTGCCCACGGCGCCATTGATTTTCCCCAGCAGCTCGGTCGCCCGGATCAGTTTGAGCTGGCGTCTGAGCCGATGTACCACATTGGCGAGCTCTTTGCCGACCGTGGAAGGAGAGGCGGTCTGGCCATGGGTGCGCGAGAGCATGGGCTGGGCCGCATGGTCATGGGCCAGCTGCGCAAGCTTGTCGACGACACGACCCATGGCCGGCAACAGGCCCTGGTCCAGGCCTTCCCGGAGCATCAGCGCGTGGGACAGGTTGTTGATGTCTTCCGAGGTGCAGGCAAAATGGACGAATTCCGTGACCGCATGAAGCTCGGGCACCTCGGCAATCTTTTCCTTGATGAAGTATTCGACCGCTTTGACATCGTGGTTGGTGGTGCGCTCGATGTCCTTGATGCGTTCCGCGTCCGGCAGGCTGAATTCGCTGACCATACGGTCCAGGAAAGCGTTGGCCTGTGCGGAAAAGGCCGGAACCTCGGTCACCTCCGGGTGCGCCGCCAGTTTCTGCAGCCATCGGATCTCGACGGTCACCCGGTTCCTGATCAGGCCATATTCACTGAAAATGTCACGGAAGACGGTGACTTTGCTGCCGTAGCGTCCATCGACCGGGGAAATGGCGGTCAGGGCGGTGAGTTCCATCGAAAACCTCTCAAGTCATCAAAGAATCGGTTCAAAAAACTGGGGGCATAATGATACACCAGCGCGGCGGCTGAATCAGGTGTCCTGGCGGCGAATCCGTGCAAACGCCGGCAGGCTGGCCGGGCTGGTGAATGGTCAGCAAATGGACTGGTTGGCTTTGTCGGCCAGTTCACGGGCATGCTGGATGACCTTGCGCCGGGAAAAGATCAGTTGCCAGCGGCGCCCACCGGTCTGGCGCCAGAGGACCGCCGAACGGATACCCGCCAGCAGGAGGGCCCGGACCCGGGCGGCGTTTTCATCCTGTTGCAGCACGGCCGGATTACCACTGACCTGGATCCGCTGGCGGAAGGTGCTGATGGTGTCGGTGTAGACGGAAGCCAGGTTGCTGATCAGGTTGCTATGGGTATAGCCGAAATGGCTGGCCGTGTGACGGGCCTGGTCAATCCGGCTGCCGATCACATCGAGCATGTCCGGGCGACGGTTCAGCCGGGACTCCAGGTGGACCAGGTTCAGGACGTAGCGCAGCACTTCAATGTCCTGTTGTTTGCTCTGCTGACTGAGCACCGACGATAGTGTTACCAGGCCCTCGCGGATATCCGTCAGTTCACCGCCGTACACATCAAGGGTGCTGTCCGGATTGGTGGCGAACAGGGAGCGAATGCAGGTCTCCAGGCTGGACTCATGGCACTGGCCACTGTGGGCAATTTGCTGAACCAGATTGGCGGCCTGGAAGACGCCGGCGAGTGCCAGGGTCTGGTCGTGCAGGGAGCGACTCATGGGCGGGCTTCCTGTTCCGGGCTCCGCGCCAGGCGGGTGGGCAGAGCGTCGCCGTCGCGCCAGGTCTGTTCGATGACGCCGCCGCCAAGGCAAACCTCGCCAATATAGAAAACCACGGACTGACCGGGCGTTACCGCTCGCTGGGCATCATCAAAGACCACTTTCACGCCACCGTCGATGACGGTGACCTCGCAATCCTGGTCGGGTTGCCGATAGCGGGTTTTCGCCCGGCATCGAAACGCCGGAGCCGGTGGCTCGCCAGCGACCCAGTCAACAGGGCCGGACACCAGGCCACGGGAAAACAGCAGTGGGTGGTTTTTGCCCTGTACCGCGGTGAGCACATTGCGGTCCAGATCCTTGCCGGCAACATACCAGGGTTCGTCACCAAACTCGCTGAGACCGCCAATGCCAAGCCCCTGGCGCTGGCCGATGGTGTGATACATCAGCCCCTGATGGCGGCCAATGTGGCGGCCATCAGGCGTTTCGATGTCGCCGGGCTGGGCGGGCAGATACTGTTTGAGGAAGTCCCGGAATTTTCGTTCACCGATAAAACAGATGCCGGTGGAATCCTTCTTGTCATGGGTGACAAAACCCTGCTGTTCCGCAATTCGGCGTACCTCCGGCTTTTCAAGCTCACCCACCGGGAACAGCGTGCGGGCGATCCGTTCACCGGAGACCGCGTGCAGGAAGTAGCTCTGATCCTTGTTCGGGTCGAGCCCCTTGAGCAACTGCGCCGTGCCTGAGCCGTCGTCAACGGAACGACGCCGGGTGTAATGCCCGGTGGCAATGTAGTCGGCCCCAAGCGTGATGGCGTAATCGAGGAACGCCCGGAATTTGACCTCCCTGTTGCAGAGAATGTCCGGGTTGGGCGTCCGGCCAGCCTGATACTCGGACAGGAAGTGTTCGAATACCCGGTCCCAGTATTCCGCGGCAAAGCTGGCGGTGTGCAGTTTGATGCCAATGGTATCGGCCACGGCTTGAGCGTCGGCCAGATCAGTCATGGCCGTGCAGTACTCGGTGCCGTCGTCTTCATCCCAGTTCTTCATGAACAGGCCTTCCACCCGGTAGCCCTGGTCTTTCAGCAACCAGGCCGCAACAGAGGAGTCGACGCCGCCGGACATGCCGACGATCACGCGGGTGGTTTCAGCAGGATGGGGCTCGGATGAGTGGGTCATAACAGCTCTGATACCGTTGAAAAGCCGTGGAGTCTATCATTCTGACAGGACTACGTCTGCGTATCGACCACGACATCCAGCGGATAGCGCCGGCCATCTCGGTAATCTTCTATGCATTGCAGGACCAGGGGGCTGCGCAGCCTGGTGCCCAGCTTCCGGATCGCGTCCAGTGACAGCCAGTGGGCGGCAAGAATGCCGTCATCGAGCTGCTCGGATACCCGCCGCAAGGCTTTCGCCGAATAACAAAAACGATAATAGGTAACCCCGTTGGCGGGGGCTTTGTAGGTGTAGATCCCCAGGAAATGGGTGGGCTCCACCTCCCAGCCGGTCTCCTCGAGGGTTTCCCGGCGGACGGCGGACAGGATGGCTTCGTCTTCCTCGACGTGCCCCGCCGGCTGGTTAAAGACCACCTGGCCATTGCTGACCTCTTCAACCATCAGAAACTGACCCTTCGGGTCTTCAACAATCACCGCGACGGTGGCATGGGGAGTCCAGGTCATGACGTTGGGCGTCTCCGTCCTGGGGGGCGTGATGTGCGGCGCCCCCGGGTTGCTTTCGGCGGTGCGGGAACGTTCACCGTCAGTGTGCGATGGCCGCCGGGTGGCAGGCTGTCCAGAGTCCAGTCACCAATACGGTATCTGACCAGCCGCAGGGTGGGAAATCCGACAGCCGCTGTCATCCGTCGTACCTGCCGGTTCCGGCCCTCGGTAAGGGTCAGCGCCAGCCAACTGGTCGGTATGGATTCGCGGAAGCGAACGGGGGGTGTCCTTGGCCAGAGCTCGGGTTCGGTCATGGCCATGGCCTTCGCGGGCCGGGTCAGGCCGTCCTTGAGGGCGACGCCCTGCGACAGCCATGCCAGCGCGTCTGAGGTGATGCGTCCTTCCACCTGAACCCAGTAGGTTTTTGGCATTTTCAGGCCGGGCGAGGCAATCCGGTGCTGAAGGGCACCATCCGCCGTCAGCAGGAGCAGTCCTTCGGAGTCGTAGTCCAGGCGGCCGGCGGGATAGACACCGGGCAACGTCAGCCAGTCCGCCAGGGTGGACCGGGCCGGTTTGCCGGAGTCACCGCGTTGATCGGTGAACTGGCTCAACACGTGATAGGGTTTGTTGAAGAGAACAAGTTCCGCCATGGTGCGAGGTTATCCGCGACTGACATCCAGGGAGTAAAGCGGAAGGGTACTTCAAACCGGCGAGCAGGCACAAAGACATTAACGCCCGCCGGATCTCCGGCGGGCGTTAATGTCTGGATCCGGGGTGAGCCGGTCAGGCGTTAACGGCGCGGGGCGGGTACCCGTCCTGATCGGATTCGCTGGCCCGGGACGCTTCGTCACTGTTGTGCCCCGCGTCCGGCTGCGCCTGTTTACCGGCCTGCTCCTCGGGGACAATATTGACGGCGTGGACGCCCTTGTCGCTGGGCTTTTTGTCGAAGGTGACGGCCTGGCCGGCTTTCAGCGTTTTATAACCGTCCATCTGAACCGAAGAAAAGTGGGCGAACAGGTCGTCGCTGCAGCCATCCTCGATGATGAAACCGTACCCTTTGGCATTGTTGAACCACTTTACTTTGCCTCTTGGCATGATGAACTCCCCTGTTCTTTTGCTGTCACTCGGTATTATTGCTGTCTGCCATTCGGTCTCGGTGTTTCCGGGCCGAATCCCGTTACAGAAACATTGCAACGATTTACATTATTTTACATTGCTTCTTAACTTTCGGCCAATCAGAGTGTCGAGTCAATGTTTTCTATCACCGGAATGTGTGGTTGAACCCGGTCTGGAAACGGTATCATGCTCGTATTGATAAATATCTCACGCCCCGAAGGCGTTTTCGCTTGAAAACCCGGGGGCCGACAACCACATTTAGGCAAGGGCACCGATAAACCGGTAAGGAATGATGCGGACTATCGAGAATTCTCTACTAATATTCAATCAGGGGGAGGACGAACAACCGGGGCGACAGGACGACCTCAGCGTTGCTCCCGAAAAGCCGGCACTGAAGCGTCCTGCGCGATTTCGGGTGGTGCTCCTGAACGATGACTACACACCCATGGATTTTGTAGTGGATGTACTGATGAAGTTCTTCGGAATGAACGAAGAGAAGGCGACGCAGGTGATGCTGCTCGTCCATACGCAGGGAAAGGCCGTATGCGGGGTTTATACCCGGGACATCGCGGAAACAAAGGCGGCACAGGTGAACCAGTATTCCTCGGAATGCGAACATCCGCTCCTTTGCGAGATTGAACGTGCGGACTGAAAGACGTTGGGGTGGCCCATGCTGAGCAAAGATCTAGAAATTACGCTGAATACGGCCTTCAAGAGTGCCCGCGACAAACGTCATGAATTCATGACGGTGGAGCACTTGTTGCTGGCCCTGCTGGATAACGAATCAGCGGTGGGTGTCCTGAAAGCCTGTGGTGCGGATCTGAACCGGCTGCAGGAAGAACTGGTGGAGTTTGTGGACTCCACCACGCCGCTGATCCCGAGTAACGATAGCGAACGGGAAACCCAGCCTACCCTGGGCTTCCAGAGGGTACTGCAACGGGCAGTATTCCATGTCCAGTCGTCTGGCAAGAAGGAGGTAACCGGGGCCAACGTACTGGTTGCCATCTTCAGTGAGCAGGAAAGTCAGGCAGTCTATGTTCTGAAGAAGCAGAGCGTTGCCCGCATTGATGTGGTCAATTTTGTTTCACACGGTATCTCCCGGGTCCAGGGGGCTGAGGATCAGGAAGGTCACGACCAGGCGTCCCATGACGAAGCCGGGGAAGAAGGCGGGCACGCCAAGCCGCTCGAAAGCTATGCCACCAACCTCAATGAGCAGGCTCGCCAGGGGCGAATCGACCCGCTGATCGGTCGTGAGCACGAGGTGGAGCGTGTGGTGCAGATACTCGTGCGTCGCCGCAAGAACAACCCGCTGCTGGTGGGTGAGGCCGGCGTTGGCAAAACCGCGATTGCCGAGGGGCTTGCCAAGCGCATTGTCGATGGCCAGGTGCCGGACATCATTTCCGACGCCGTGGTCTACTCCCTGGATCTGGGGGCGTTGCTGGCGGGCACCAAGTACCGCGGGGATTTCGAGAAGCGCCTGAAAGGGCTACTCGCGGAGCTGAAGAAAGAAAAGCACGCGATCCTGTTTATTGACGAGATTCACACCATTATCGGTGCCGGATCGGCCTCGGGCGGAGTGATGGATGCGTCGAACCTGCTCAAGCCGATGCTGAGTTCGGGCGAGATACGCTGTATCGGCTCCACAACGTTCCAGGAGTTCCGGGGGATCTTTGAGAAAGACAGTGCGCTGGCGCGGCGTTTCCAGAAAATCGATGTGAACGAGCCCAGCGTGGAAGATACCTACCAGATCCTCAAGGGGCTGAAGCCCAACTTCGAGAAGCATCACGACCTCAAATACACGGACAAGGCCCTGCGCGTGGCGGCGGAGCTGGCGGATCGCTACATTACCGATCGTCACCTGCCTGACAAGGCAATCGACGTTATCGACGAAGCCGGTGCCCGTCAGCGTCTCCAGCCGGAAAACAAACGCAAGAAAACCGTCGATGTCACGGAAATTGAGGACGTGGTGGCCAACATTGCCCGCATTCCTCCGAAGAATGTGTCCACCAGCGACAAGGATCTGCTGCGCAATCTGGAGCGGGATCTCAAGATGGTGGTGTTTGGCCAGGACCCGGCCATCGAATCGCTGTCGACCGCGATCAAACTGGCCCGGGCCGGCCTCAAGTCGCCGGAGAAGCCCGAAGGTGCGTTCCTGTTTGCCGGGCCCACTGGTGTCGGTAAAACCGAGGTCACCAAGCAGCTGGCCAAGGTGCTTGGCATAGAGTTGGTGCGTTTTGACATGTCCGAGTACATGGAGCGCCACACCGTGTCGCGGCTGATCGGCGCGCCCCCGGGCTACGTTGGCTATGATCAGGGTGGCCTGCTGACCGAAGCGGTGAGCAAGCAGCCGCACTGTGTGCTGTTGCTGGATGAGATCGAAAAGGCGCATCCGGAAGTGTTCAACCTGCTGTTGCAGGTGATGGATCACGGCACGCTGACGGACAACAACGGTCGCAAGGCGGATTTCCGTCACGTGATCCTGGTGATGACAACCAACGCCGGTGCGGAAAGTATGGCCCGTCGTTCCATCGGCTTCAGTGAGCAGGACCACAGCACTGATGGCATGGAAATCATCACCAAGACGTTCACGCCGGAGTTCCGCAACCGGCTGGACGGCATCATTCAGTTCGGTGATCTGCAGATGGCCACCATTACGCATGTCGTCGACAAGTTCCTTACCGAGTTGCAGGCGCAGCTTGATGAGAAGCATGTGGTGCTGCATGTGGATGACGACGCCAAGTCATGGCTGGCAGAGAAGGGATACGACGTCACCATGGGGGCACGGCCAATGTCTCGCCTGATTCAGGACAAGATCAAGCGTCCGCTGGCCGAGCAGATCCTGTTCGGGCGTCTCTCGGAGCGTGGAGGGGATGTCTTCATCCACCTTCGTAACGGCGAGCTGGTGTTCGAGTATGAGGATGAGCCGGCTGAAGCGGTTTAGCCCACAAACGCAAAAAGCCCCGATATCGGGGCTTTTTGCCAGATGTCGCGTGAGCCTTAGCGGGCGCGGTAGACGATGCGTCCTTTGCTCAGGTCATAGGGAGTCAGCTCAACCTTGACCTTGTCACCAGTCAGGATCCGGATATAGTTCTTACGCATCTTGCCGGAAATGTGAGCGGTCACAACGTGGCCGTTGCTCAGCTCAACACGGAACATGGTGTTGGGAAGGGTGTCAATAATGACGCCTTCCATTTCAATGACATCTGATTTCGCCATTCAGTAGAAACCTCGCTCTAAAAGTACTTCTCGTGATTTTAAATTGCGCAATTCTGCCTGATTTGTCGGCATTTGGCAAAATCAGGTGGTAATCAATTCCCGCCAGTGGCCATCCCGCAGTGCTTCAATCGGGCGGAAGCGGGTTTTGTAGTTCATTTTCCGGCATTCTTCAATGAAATATCCCAAATAGAGATGTGGCAACCCCCGTCGGCGGGCTTCCTCAATCTGCCAGAGAACGGCGAAGGTGCCCAGGCTGCGGTGCTCCAGATCCGGGTCGAACACGGTGTAGATGGCGGACAGGCCATCGTCGAGTGCGTCCAGTGCCGCCAGGCCAACCAGGGTGTCGTCCCGGCGGATTTCCAGGAACCAGGAGTCGGTGGCGCCATCCACCAGAAAGGACGTGAACTGCTCCCGGGAGGGCGGGTACATGTCGCCGTCCTTGTGCCGCTGTTCGATGTATGTGGCGTACAACTGATAGTAACGTTCGGCGAAGGTGGCGGGCACCAGCCGGCAATCGAGGTCCCGGTTTTTTGTCATGACCCGGCGCTGGCTCCGGTCCGGCCGGAAATTATCCACTTTCAGGCGTACCGGCAGGCAGGCATTGCAGTGCTCGCAGTGGGGGCGGTAATAGTGGGATCCGCTGCGGCGGAAGCCAAGCGCGGTCAGCTGGCTGTAGAGTTTTTTGTCGACGTTGGCTCGCGGATCGACAAACATGGTGGTCGCTTCGCGGTCCGGCAGGTAGCTGCAATCGTGCGGTGGGGTCGCAAAGAACACCAGGGTTCTGAGATTACTCATTCACACCTCCGGCCCGGGCCACTGCCAGCGGAATGTCCAGTCGGTTTGCTGCGGTTTCCGATCCACACATGATCTGAGTATAGATAAAAATGCCGGCCTCGGGATACTCCTGGCACCCATGGTGAGCAGGTGGTGGCTTTCCACCTGGCAGTCCATGATCCGGTAGCCCCAGTCGTTGAGCTGGTGGGCCAGGTGCACCATCAGGACTTTGGAGCTGTTGGTTTCGAGGGAAAACATGGACTCGCCAAAAAAGCACTGGCCTATGGCCAGCCCGTACATGCCGCCGGCCAGTTCGCCGCGCTGGTTCCAGACTTCGATGGAGTGAGCGACGCCCTGGCGGTGGAGGTCGGCGTAGCTGTCTATCATGTCTTCGGTAATCCAGGTGCCTTCCGCCCGGGTGGAGGCGCAAAGCCGGATGATTCGGCCAAAGATCTGGTCGGTGGTGACCCGGAAGCGCTGTTGGTTAAGCGTTCGGCGCAGGCTTCTGGAGACGTGGATTTCCTCCGGGAACAGGACGCACCGGGGGTTTGGGGACCACCAGAGTATGGGCTGGTCGTCGCTGTACCAGGGAAAGATACCGTTGCGATAGGCCAGTTTGAGCCGTGCCGTGGACAGGTCGCCGCCGAGGGCCAGCAGGCCATCCGGGTCGTCGAGGGCCTCTTCGGCGGGGGGGAACCAGAGTTGATCGGGGTCTAGCCAGGGTAGTGAGGTCATCCTTCTCCGGCAATTACTGCAATGTTCGGGCCTTGGCGAGAGTATCGGCGGGCGGGAACCCTCTTCTGAAACACGCTGTTAATACTTCCCTGTACGCTTGGCTCCGCCATCCATGGCTCCGCACAGTTTCAGAAGAGGGTTCCCGCCGACCTTTGCAAACTCGTGAGTTCGCGTTCCTGTCTGACTGAACGTCTTATCGCCTACTCAATCACAATCAGTCTTGCTGATCCAGAAACTTTTCGGCGTCCAGGGCGGCCATGCAGCCAAAGCCGGCGGAGGTGACGGCCTGGCGGTAGACGTGGTCGGCGACGTCGCCGGCGGCGAAGACGCCGGGGATGCTGCTCTGGGTGGCCATGCCTTCGAGGCCGGAGCGAATTTTGATGTAGCCGTTTTCCATGTTGAGCTGGCCCTGGAACAGGTCGGTGTTGGGCTTGTGGCCGATGGCGATGAAGACGCCGGCCAGGTCCCGGTCTTGTGTCGAGCCATCCTTCATGCTCTTGATGCGCATGCCGGTGACGCCGGTGCCGTCGCCGAGGACTTCGTCGAGGGTGTGGTCCCAAACGATGTTGACGTTGCCGTTTTCGGCCTTCTCGAACAGTTTGTCTTGCAGGATTTTTTCGGCACGCAGGCTGTCGCGGCGATGGACCAGGGTCACCTCGGCGGCGATGTTGGAGAGGTAAAGGGCCTCTTCAACAGCGGTGTTGCCGCCGCCGATGACAGCGACTTTCTGTTTCTTGTAGAAGAAGCCGTCGCAGGTGGCGCAGGCGGAGACACCCTGGCCTTTGAATTTCTCTTCGGATTCGAGGCCGAGGTACATGGCGGAAGCGCCGGTGGCGATGATCAGGGCGTCGCAGGTGTATTCGCCGCCGTCGCCCTTGAGGCGGAAGGGGCGGTTGCGCAGGTCGGCTTCGTTGATGGTGTCGTAGACGATGCTGGTTTCAAAGCGCTCGGCGTGTTTGAGCATGCGCTGCATCAGCTCCGGCCCCTGGACGCCGTCGTTGTCTCCGGGCCAGTTGTCCACGTCGGTGGTGGTGGTGAGCTGGCCGCCAACTTCAATGCCGGTGATCAGGGTCGGGTTCAGGTTGGCGCGGGCTGCGTAGACAGCGGCGGTGTAGCCAGCCGGGCCGGATCCGAGGATGATCAGTCGGGAATGTTTGGTCTCGCTCATGGGTGTCGGTCTCTCACTATCAATCAATACGTGTCTGGCGCCGGTCAGGGGCCAAGGTTGCGAAGAAAGGGGGAAAGGCTAACACGAAAGGAGCGGGCTGCCATTCGTTTTGGCCAATTCCGCTTATAAAACGTGGCTATTTGCTCAAGCCGATTATTCCAGCACCGATACGGTCGCCAGCAGCTGCCGGACCCGTTCGGCGCTTTTCCCGGACTCGCTCTGTTCCAGGCGGTGTTCGGCGACGGAAGGGAAGACCGTCTGAATGTCATCTGGCAGGACGTGGTGCCGGCCGGCCATCAGCGCCCAGGCTTTGGCGGCACGCAGCAGGCCAAGCCCGGCCCTGGGCGACAGGCCGTACAGCAGGCCGGGCATGCGCCGGCTCTGGTCGAGCAACCGTTGGACATAATCCAGCAATGCGGGGCTGGCGGTGACCCGGCTCACCGCGTCTTGCAAGGTGGTCAGATCCGATTGCGAGAGCAGGGTGCCGAGCCGGTCGGTCATGGCCCGGCGATCCTCGCCTTCCAGCAGTTCCCGCTCGGCTCTGGGGTCCGGATACCCCAGTCTCAGTCGCATCAGGAATCGGTCGAGCTGGGATTCCGGCAGGGGATAGGTGCCGCCCTGTTCGATGGGGTTCTGGGTTGCGATCACAAAAAACGGATGAGGCAGGGGCCGGGTTTCGCCCTCGATCGAGACTTGCCGTTCTTCCATGGCTTCCAGCAGGGCGCTTTGGGTGCGTGGTGACGCCCGGTTGATTTCGTCAGCGAGTACCACTTGCGCAAAGATCGGGCCGGGGTGGAATACCAGGCCTCCGGCCTGCCGGTCGTACATGGAGTAACCCAATACGTCGGCCGGGAGCAGGTCGTTGGTGAACTGAATGCGCTGGTAGCTGAGGCCCATGACCTTGGCCAGGGCGTGGGACAGGGTGGTTTTGCCCATGCCGGGAATGTCTTCGATCAGCAGGTGGCCCCTGGCCAGCAGGCCACAGAGTGCCAGGCGAACCTGCTGTTCCTTGCCCAGAAGTATCTGGTTCAGTTCGCTGACGACGATGTCGACCCTTTTTTTCATGCGGACACTAATCCCTCACCCGTTTCAGAAGGTCGCCGTAGGCGTCGATACGGCGATCCCTGAGATACGGCCAGATTCGCCGGATCGATTCACTGCGACTGCGATCCAGGGTGACGCTGAGGATACATTCCGTACTGTCATCCGCCCGCGCCAGGAATTCCCCCTGGGGGCCGGCGATAAAGCTGTTCCCCCAAAACCGGATGCCATCGGAGTGGCCGCTCGGGTCCGGCTCGGTACCCACACGGTTGGGGGCGATTACCGGCAGGTTGTTGGCGACCGCATGGCCCCGTTGTACGGTAACCCAGGCGTCCAGCTGGCGGGCCTGTTCGGCCGGGTCGTCGGTGACATCCCAGCCGATGGCGGTGGGGTAAATCAGGACCTCGGCGCCGGCCAATGCCATCAGGCGGGCCGCCTCCGGGTACCATTGGTCCCAGCACACCAGAACCCCCAGCCGTCCCACGGAGGTGTCGATGGGGGTGAAGCCGGACTGGCCATCGTTGAACCGGGCATCACCCGGGGTAAAGTAGAACTTCTCATAGAAGCCGGGGTCGTCCGGGATGTGCATCTTGCGATAGATTCCGGCGATGGCTCCGTCGGTTTCGAAGACCACGGCGGTGTTGTGATACACACCGTTCATCCGGCGCTCGAAGATGGAGCCCACCAATACCACGCCCAGCTCCCGGGCCAGCCCGGCCAGCCGGTCACTGGTGGGGCCGGGAATGGGTTCTGCCAGGTCGAATACGGAGGTGTCTTCGGTCTGGCAGAAATACAGGGTGGCGTGGAGCTCCTGGAGGATAACGAGCTGTGCACCGTTGGCGACCGCTTCACGAACCAGCTTTTCCGTTGTTGCCAGGCTTGCGGCCTTGTCTGGGCTGCAGGCCTGTTGAATGGCGGCAACATTGAGGTGTTTGGTGTTGGAGGTGCTCACTTAAACAACCACTCCTTCGGGAATTTGCATGGTGACGCAGTGCAGGCTGCCGTGTTGGCCGATCAGTGCCCGGCAGTTAATGGGCACGACTTCCCGGCCCGGGAACAGGTCCCGGACAACCTCGATGGCATCGTTGTCCTGGGGGACGCCGTAAACGGGCAGCAGTACCGCGCCGTTGATGATCAGGAAATTGGCGTAAGTGGCCGGTAGCCGTTCACCGTCCTCGTTGAAGACCGGGTCGGGCCAGGGCAGGGCTGTCAGCTCGTAGGGTGAACCGTCGCGCTGGCGGAATTCCCGCAACTCGTCTTCCATGGCGGCGAGCGCACTGTAATGCTCGTCGGCCACCTCGGGGCAGGCAACGTAACATATCCGGCCGGGTGCGCAGAATCGGGCCAGAGTATCCACATGACTGTCGGTGTCATCGCCGGCCAGATAACCGTGATTCAGCCACAGGATGCGGTCGGCCCCGAGTACTTCCGTCATCAGCTGTTCAATGGCGGTGCGGTCCAGGGTCGGGTTTCGGCTGGGGGTCAGCAGACATTCGCTGGTGGTCAGCACAGTGCCCTCGCCGTCCGACTCGATCGACCCGCCTTCGAGAACAAAATCCACCGGTTGCACGGGCGTTTGTCCGAATACGCCGGCATTGGCGAGGTGGCGGTTCAGGGCATCGTCTTTTTCCCAGGGGAACTTGCCGCCCCAGGCATTGAAGCGGAAATCCAGGAGTACCGGGCCATCGTCGGTGTGAATGGTGATCGGACCATGGTCCCGGACCCAGGTGTCGTTGGCTGGTGCCGGTACGATCTTCACGCGCCCTGGCAGGTCCGCCGTTGCGGCGTAGTGGTTCAGTTCCCGCTCCAGGTCCTGCAGCCGGACAACATGCTCGCAACTGATGACCAGGTGCTCAAAACGCAGTACGGCCCGGGCGATATCGAGAAACACCGGCTCCACGTCGTCAAGGACCGCGGCCCAGTCGGTGCCCGGGTGGGGCCAGGTTAACAATACGGCGCTCTGGGGCGCCCATTCAGCGGGCAACACACGTCTGGATGACACTTTAAAGCTACCTTGATTCGCAAAAGACGCCATTCTAACCAACGGGCAGCGTGACGTCAGGACATGTGCCGGGAATTTCCCTGAACACCGGTGTTTGGTGTCTCAGCGCCGGGGCTTGATCACGGTATGCAGAACCCGGTCATTCTCGAAGTAGACAACAAATCGTTGGTAATGCCACTGGCTGATCGGGGGTTGCCCCACGGGGCCTTCGATGGTCATTGGCTCTCCCCACTTGGCCCTCACGGAGGCCTGGGACATGCCGGTGTCCGGAACGCTGATCTGGCTCCGTTCCGTCTGGCTGCCGACCGGCACACTAATGACTTCCGCGACGGCGCTGGTCAGAGGGACCAGGATGAGTGAGGCCGTTATGGCCAGCGCCGCGAGCCGGATTCTGGGTGTGGTCATTGCTTGATCTCCATAAAGGCTGGTGTTCCCTGGTAGCCGGTACCGGGGAGATGGATAAAACGTAATATCTGAAAAAGACTGACAAAAGTCACCTGTTTTCGCCAGTCTATTCTTTTTGTCGCTGGCGAATCTGCCAACGCATCACATGTCGGGCGATGAGTTGCCGGTCGCTGTCCGGGAGCTCAATGAAAGCGGTGTGTATCCGGGCTTCCCCGGCGGGTTCCGGTTGGATGTCGAGGATCCGGGCCACGCCTTCGGGCTGGTACAGTTCCGGTGGCAGTGTCATTCTGACGGCCATACGGTCACCCACTTGCCAGCCATCCGCGTCACTGCAGAACGCCAGGCCACCCTCACTGAGGGTGACCATCTGCCAGTCCTCCGGTTGCAACGGATTTTGCTCAAAGGCCATAATGCGCGCCAGCGTGTCCAGCTTGCCGTTCAGCGACTTGATCAGGTTGGCCACCAACCGGTCCCGCTCGGCAAGGCTTGCGAGCTGGGATCTGACGTCCTGATCCAGTCGCCGGAGCTCTGCTTTCAGGCTTTCCAGATGGTCGCCGTTAAAGTGACTGGCCTCGGCGGCGACGTCCGGCCCCAGCTTTCGGACTTCCAGGCCAATCCGGTCTTCAATGCGGAAAAATTCCCGGCGCTCGGGGGTGTTTTCCCCGGGGCTGGCAGGGGGCGTGTGTGTTGGCATCTTGGCTCCGGAACCAGAATTTTTATTGGTACAGAATAGTTTAGCAGTTTCCCGCAGGGCCGGAAGGCGGCGGGAAATCCAGACCACGACAGACCTGAAGGTAGCGACAGGCACCTCTCCATGTTCAGACCCTTATCGTTCTACATCGGGTTACGGTACACCGCTGCGAAGCGCCGTAATCACTTCATATCGTTTATTTCGCTCACCTCCATGATCGGGCTGATGCTTGGCGTGGCCGTGCTTATCATCGTGCTGTCGGTGATGAACGGCTTCGACCGGGAACTGAAGCAGCGCATTCTGGGCATGGTGCCGCACGCCGTCATCCAGGGATCGGGGCCGCTCGATGACTGGCAGGCCATTGACCGGAAAGTGGAACAGCATCCCCGGGTTCTGGCCGCCGCCCCGTTTATCCAGGGCCAGGCCATGGTGACCGGTGGGGGCGACGTCAGGGGGGTGATGCTGAACGGCATCCTGCCGGAGCAGGAGCGAACCGTCTCAATCATCGAGAACCATATGATTGAGGGCGGTCTTGATGACCTGGTGTCGGGCGAATTTGGCATCATCGTGGGCCGGCTGATGGCTGCCAGCCTGCGCTTGCAGGTCGGGGACAAGGTCACCGTCGTGCTGCCGGAAGCGTCGGTGACGCCGGCGGGTGTTCTGCCAAGGCTCAAGCGCTTCACCGTCAAGGGCGTTTTCAGTGTTGGCGCGGAGCTGGATGGCAACTACACGCTGATTCATATGGACGATGCCGCCAAACTGATGCGTACCGGTGGCAAGGCCCAGGGCATCCGGTTGCTGGTAGACGATCTGTTTGCGGCGCCGAAGGTGGCTGAGCAGGCTGCCAGGGGGCTGCAGGGGCGATACTATATCTCGGACTGGACAAACACTCATGGCAATCTGTTCCAGGCCATTCGCATGGAGAAGACCATGATCGGCCTGTTGCTGATGTTTATTGTGGCCGTGGCGGCGTTCAACATCGTGTCCACCCTGGTGATGGTGGTGACCGACAAGACAGCGGACATTGCCATTCTGAGGACCATGGGGGCGACGCCTGGCCGCATCATGCGCATCTTTATTGTTCAGGGGGCGGTGATCGGGGTGTTCGGGACCCTGGTTGGCACCACCCTGGGCGTGCTCGGTGCCCTCAATATCAGCGCGTTTATTTCGTGGCTTGAAGGGGCTCTGGGGCATCAGTTCCTGAGTGCGGATGTGTATTTCATCAGCTACCTGCCGTCCCAGTTGCTGTGGCAGGACGTGCTGATCATCAGCGGTGCCGGCCTGGCGATGAGCCTGCTGGCAACGATTTACCCGGCCTGGCGGGCATCACGGGTGGATCCGGCGGAGGCGTTGCGCTATGAATAAGGAACCAATGACCATGACCACAACCTCCCTGGTGATTGATTGCCGACAGGTGACCCGCACCTACACCGAGGGCCCCGAGAAACTGACCATCTTTTCCGACATCTCCCTGGAGGTGTCGGCCGGTGAGACCGTCGCGATTGTTGGCAGCAGTGGCGCCGGCAAGACCACATTGCTGAACCTTCTGGGTGGGCTGGACCGGCCGTCATCCGGTCAGATCGCCATTTGTGGCCGGGAACTCCATCGGCTGTCAGAGGCGAACCGGGCCCGGTTCCGCAACCGCCATCTGGGTTTCGTGTATCAGTTTCATCACCTGTTGCCGGAGTTTTCCGCCCAGGAGAATGTGATGATGCCCTGCGTTCTCGGCGGTATGGCCCCGGATCAGGCGACGTCGAAGGCAGTGGATATTCTCTCCCGGGTCGGGCTGTCCGGGCGTTTGGCTCATAAGCCGGGTGAATTGTCCGGTGGCGAGCGCCAGCGGGTTGCCATTGCCCGTGCGCTGGTGAATGAGCCGGAATGTGTCCTGTTGGATGAGCCGACGGGGAATCTGGATGAGCATACCGGTGAGGGCGTGCGCAGCCTGATTGAATCCCTCAGGGATCAGTTGGGGATTTCGTTTGTGATGGTGACCCACGACATGCGCATGGCGCGAAGCCTGGGGCGCGTGTTACGGCTGGAGCAGGGGCGACTGGTTCAGGAAGGCTGATCGGCGGCGCGCCGGCGCTTCAGGCGGAGAAGTCGGCGTGAGCGCCAGTCGGAACGAATCTTCCGGCGCCACAGGAACTGGATAATCAGATACGCCAGGCATGCCGATACCGTCGCCACGATCAGTGAGCCCAGGTATAACGGAATACCGATGTCCAGCAGCCGTTCGCTGATCCAGGCCCAGGACAGCTCGAACTCGAAATCGAGGACCGGGCGGTCCAGCGCCCAGGCGCCAATCTTGTAATTGAAGTAAAAGATCGGCGGCATGGTCACCGGATTGCTGATCCAGACCAGAACCACCGACAGCGGCAGGTTGGCGTTAAACCAGATGGCAAACAGGGCGGCTGCCAGCATCTGGAAGGGCATCGGGATGAAACAGAACCAGACGCCGACGAGGAAGGCCCGGGCAACACAGTGCCGATTGATGTGCCACAGGTTGGGTTCATGAAGGATATCGCCCAGGAAATGCAACGACTGCATCGCTTGCACCTTCTCCGGCGTCGGCAAATAGCGTTTCATGAACTTCTTCGGCATTGGAAGTTCTGCCTGTCAGTCGAGTGAAGCCACGGCGTCATGGAAGCCGCCGGCGGAAAACCAATCGGGAGGACAAGGATTGTCCGGAAATACCATCAGTCAATGCCATCGCCCTTCAGATTGGCGGCGGCCCGCGTTCCTGGGCGTTTTCGCCTTCTCTAGCGGCGTTATCTTACTGTATTGGTTGGCGATGATGCCACCTCCGGGATGGTTGCTGCCGTGCATTGTTGTCGCGCTGGTAGCAGCGGTTCGGGTTGACCGCCCCCTGTGTCGAAGTGTCTTCGTTACTTTCGCTGGCCTTTGCCTGGGGCTGGCCTGGGCCAGCTGGTTCGCCAGCGAACGGCTCGCAGAGCGACTTCCAGGGCAGCTTGAGGGTGAGCCGGTAACCGTTTCGGGTTATCTGTGTGATCTGCCTTCCCAGGGCAGTTTCAACAGCCTTCGTTTCAGCTTCTGCGTCACCCGCTGGCACGGTGTATCGGTAAGTCCGGACCAATTGGCGTTGCTGCCCACGTTGCTCCGGCTTGCCTGGTATGGCCGGGACGGGGCGGGTTTGCCCGACCACCGGCTACGGCTGACGGTTGTATTGAAGCGGCCCCATGGCGCCCTGAATCCCGAAGGTTTCCGATACGAGGACTGGCTTTTCCGCAAGGGTTACCGGGCCACCGGCAGTGTGCGTTCGGTGTCAGCCGACCCCGACGTTCCCTGCCGCCTGACGTGTCAGTTTCACCGTGCCCATGGAAGCCTCGCCCGCTGGGTCGACCGGCAGTTTGGCGAGCGTGAACATCATGCGCTGATCGCTTCGCTGCTGATCGGCAACCGTGGCTATATGGAAAATGAGCACTGGGCGGTGCTGGAAGCCACCGGCACTATCCACCTGGTGGCGATTTCCGGGCTGCACCTCGGGTTGGTGGCGCTCGGAGCCGGTCTGGTCGCCCGCCGTTTGCTGCTGGCCCTGCCGCCCGGCCGGGTCAGTGAGCGTCGAAGCCGGGTGCTGGCGTTTTCGGTGGTCCTGGTCTGCTGTCTGTTCTACGCCCTGGCGGCGGGCTTTACCGTCCCCACCCGGCGGGCCCTGATCATGGTCACGGTGGCTGGCTGGAGTTTGCTGATGGCAAGGCAGACACCGGTGTGGCAGTCCCTGATTCTGGCGCTGGGGCTGGTGCTCTGCCAGGATCCGTTTGCCCCGCTGGACCAGGGTTTCTGGCTGTCTTTCGGCGCGGTGTCGATGCTTATTTGTGTGTTTGCGGCACGCTTGCGGGCGCCGGGGTGGCTGGCTGGGCTGGTGCTCAGCCAGGGTGCCGTCTTTGCCGGCCTCTGGCCCATTCTGTCTTTGGTGGGACAGGCCCAGCCGCTGGCCGGCCTGCTGGCCAATCTGGTTGCCATCCCCTGGGTGTCCCTGGTGGTGATGCCGGTATTGATCATTGGGGGGCTGCTGACGGCCTTGGTTCCAGCGCTGGCGGGTGCGGTCGGGATGGTGTTTGACGGCGTACTGGATGCGCTCTGGTGCTTCCTGTCCGGCGTATCCCGATGGCACTGGCCCACACTCGATGCGGGCTGGCCGGAAGTGATCGGGTTTGCGGTGGTGGTCTTGCTGGTTGTCTGCCTGCCGTTGCGGGCATTTCGTGTTCTCGGATTCGCCCTGATCATGGCCTGGGCCGGGGCGACATTGACCGCTGGCAGGCCCGGCAACCCTTTCGTGGCCGATCCGGAGGTACGGGTCTGGGATGTCGGGCAGGGGCTGTCGGTCATGATTCGTCATCGGCGAAAGGTTCTGCTGTACGACACCGGCCCGGAAGTCAAAGGCGTGTTTTCGGCTGTCGAATCCGTACTGATCCCAAACCTCAGGGCGCTGGGCATTCGCCGTATCGATGAACTGGTGATCAGCCATGGGGATAACGACCACGCCGGTGGCCTGCCACAGTTGCTCGACGCATTCGATGTCGGAATCCTGAGGTCGGGGGAGCCTGACGTAGTGCAGGGCAAGTTGCTCCGTTTTCCGGACCGGGAGGTGCGGGGGTGCGATAGCGAAACGCTGACGCTGGGTGAGCTGTCGGTGCGGCTCTGGCAGGCACCGGGCAACCTCATCGATGGCGACAACGATGCGTCCTGTGTCGTGACCGTTGGGCACCCGGCATCCGCTACCGAGTGGATACTGCCGGGGGACATTACCGCCGGAGTGGAAGCCAGCCACTTGCGTTCGATGACGTCATTCAGGCGCCCCGCGACGCGGGTGGTGTTTGCGCCCCATCACGGCAGCAAGACGTCGTCATCGGTGGCCTGGGTCCAGGCCATGCAGCCCGATGTGGTGATCTACAATGCCGGGTACCGGCACCGGTTTGGCCATCCCCACCCGGAGGTCGTGAGCCGCTATGTGGCGGTGGGAGCCCGGGCCTTTAATACAGCCTGCTCCGGACAACTGGTGTTGTCGGTGCACGACGGGGCTCGCCTTCGTATTCGGGAAATGCGGGATTTGGCGAGTTTCTGGATATCCGGCCCCGGCCTGGCCCGGAAGCAATGTAAAATACCGTGACATTCCAGGTGTGGTCTACGCCGACAGCTATGCTAAAGTAGCGCGGCTTGTAAACAATCAGGGAGACCAAGCGTGTTCGAGCTGCTTAAAGCCGGTGGCATTCTGATGGTGCCAATTGTTGCCTGTTCCATCCTGGCGCTTGCCATCATCCTGGAACGTTTCTGGACCCTTCGCCCGTCCCGGGTTGCGCCGCCCCAGACCGTGAATGAGCTCTGGCGCTGGATCAAGAAAAAAGAACTGAATGGCCGCAAACTCAAGGCGCTGCAGGGCTCTTCGCCCATGGGCCGGATTCTTGCCGGCGGCCTGCTCAATGCCAAGCATGGCCGCGAGATCATGAAGGAAAGCATTGAGCACGAGGCCAGCCAGGTTATCCATGATCTTGAGCGTTTCCTGAATCCGCTGGGTACCGTGGCGACCATCGCCCCGCTGCTTGGTCTGTTGGGCACTGTGATTGGCATGATCAAGGTGTTCGCCGAGATCCAACTGGCCGGTGTCGGTAACGCCGGCAACCTGGCGGGCGGCATCTCGGAAGCCTTGATTACCACCGCCGCCGGCCTGAGCGTGGCCATTCCGGCGCTGATCTGCCATCGCTACTTCATCCGTCGGGTGGATGAACTGGTGGTGGGTATGGAGCAGGAAGCCATAAAGCTGGTTGAGGTGGTTCACGGGGACCGTGAAATCGACGTGGAAGGAGCCTGAACACCGTGAAGTTCAAGCGCCAGAGAAGCCAGGAAGTCGGGGTAGACCTGACGCCACTGATCGATGTGGTGTTCCTGTTGCTGATTTTCTTTATGGTCTCGACCACATTTACCCGTGAGAGCCACCTGCAGGTGGAACTGCCGGAAGCCAGCGCTGAACCGGCGTCTCCGGCCGAGGTCAGGCAGATCGATGTGGTGATCAATGCTGAGGGCCAGTACATTCTCAATGACAGGGCGCTGGTGAATAACCGCCGCGAAACCCTGGAGCGGGGCGTTCGGGAACTGGCCGAGGGTGACAGCACGCTGCCGTTTATCATCACTGCCGATGCCCGCACGCCCCATGAGTTTGTGGTGCGGGCCATGGATGTGGCAGGCCGGCTGGGCTTTGCCAGGCTGAGCATCACTACCGAGCGGGAGGCCGAGGGCCAGTGAATACCCCGGAGCCGCTCACCCATCCGTCCGCGGTTGTCCCCGGTGGTGGCTGGGAAACCTATAAGCGACTGTTGGCCTACGTGAAGCCCTTCTGGCTTGCATTTGCCCTGGCTGTCGTCGGCAACGTGATCTACGCCGCAGCGTCCACGGGTATGGCGGCGGCCATGGAATATGTGATCGCGGCCATCGAGAACCCCACGGCCCAGAACCGCCTGATGCTGACGGGCATGATTGTCGGGGTGTTCGCCTTTCGTGGCCTGGGCACCTTCATGAGCCAGTACTTCATCAATTACGTAGGGCGACAAGTCATCAATGCGCTGCGGAATGATGTGTTTAACCGCCTGATGACCCTGCCATCGCGCTACTTTGACGACAACGCCTCCGGGCGGCTGGTGTCCAAGCTGACCTTCAACGTTGAACAGGTGGCGGAAGCCAGCACCAACGCCGTTACCATTACCCTCCGCGAGGGCCTGACCATCGTCGGGCTGCTCAGTTTCATGCTGTACACCAACTGGAAGCTGACCCTGATTTTCGTGACTGTGGGGCCGGTTATAGGCGTTGTCGTGAGTTATGCCAGTAAACGGTTCCGCAAGATCAGCCAGCGTATCCAGGGGTCGATGGGTGACATCACCCATGTCGCGTCAGAGGCCATTAGCGGTTACCGGGTGGTGCGGACCTTTGGTGGCGAAGACTATGAAAAGTCCAGGTTTCATCACGTTAACGAGCGCAACCTGAAGCAAAGCCTTAAAATGGCCCAGACTCAGGCCATCAGTGTGCCCATTATCCAGGTGCTGGTGGCCGTTGCCATCGCCGCCCTGGTGTGGATGATGCTGGCGCCGGAAATTCGCGGAGAGATGACTACCGGCCAGTTGGTGGCATTCATTACCGCTGCGACCACCATGGCCAAGCCTATCCGTCAGGTGACCTCGGTGCACGCGCAGATACAGAAGGGCGTTGCCGCCGCCTACGATGTATTCGAAACCATTGATGAGCCACCCGAGCAGGACCCGGGCCGTTACGCGCCCGCTCGCGTGGATGGCACCATCGGGTTTGATAACGTCTCGTTTCGCTACCGCGATCAGCTCGACAATGTACTGGAAGGCATATCCCTCGACATTCCGGCCGGTCAGAGTGTGGCGCTGGTCGGGCGCTCGGGAAGCGGTAAATCCACCCTGGTGAGCCTGTTGCCAAGGTTCTATGAGTACACCGGGGGGGATATCCGTATTGACGGGCACTCCCTGAAGGACTTCTCCCTGAAGGCCCTGCGCGCCCAGATTGCCCTGGTGACTCAGAATGTGGTGTTGTTCAACGACTCCATTGCAGCCAATATTGCCTACGGCGCACTCCGGGAATGCACCCGCGAGGAGATTCGGGAGGCGGCCGCCAAGGCCCATGCCCTTGAGTTTATTGACCGCATGCCCGATGGACTCGATACCATGATCGGCGACAACGGCGTTATGCTGTCTGGCGGCCAGCGACAGCGCCTTGCCATCGCCCGGGCACTGCTGAAAAACGCGCCCATTCTGATTCTGGACGAGGCAACCTCGGCGCTCGATACAGAGTCGGAGCGGCATATTCAGGAAGCCCTTGAAACGGTCATGCGGGGCCGGACCACACTGGTCATCGCCCACCGGCTATCGACCATCGAAAAAGCGGACCGCATTCTGGTGATGGACAACGGTCGTATCGTCGAATCCGGAAAACACCACGAGCTGCTGGAGGCCGGCGGGGCCTACGCCCAGTTGCACCAGATGCAGTTCAGCGAGCAGGCATGACCTCCCTGGTTCATCGTCTGTGGTACGGCAAGGGCCGGCCCCTGGCGTTCCTGGCCCCCCTGGCCTGGCTGTTCCGGACGGTAGCTGAGGTGCGCCGCCGTAAAGCCTGGGAGGCGCTGGCTCAGCCGCTGCCCGTTCCGGTCGTCGTGGTGGGCAACATCACCGCCGGCGGTACCGGCAAATCACCACTGACGGCCTGGCTGGTTTCCCGGACCCAGGCCGCTGGCTGGCGACCGGTGATTCTCAGCCGTGGCTATGGTGGCCAATCTTCCCGATACCCTCTCCTGGTCACGGCCGACACCGATGCAGCGCAAGCCGGCGACGAGCCGGTCATGTTGGCCAGGGCCACCGGTTGCCCTGTTGTGGTTGATCCCCAGCGGCGCCGTGGCGCTGGATATGCCCTGGACAACCAGCTGGGGAACCTGCTGATCTGTGATGATGGCCTCCAGCATTACCGGTTGCCCCGGGATGTTGAGCTGGCGGTATTCGATGGCAACCGGGGACTGGGCAACGGCGCAGTGATACCGGTTGGCCCGCTCCGGGAACCGGTGGAGCGGCTGACGAGTGTGGATTTTGTGGTGGTTAATAACGGTGCCGACCTGTCAGCACCGGCGCGGCTCGACAGTTTTGCGGGGGTGGACCACCCCGACATCCACAGCATGACGCTCACCCCCAGCCGTCTGAGCAATCTGAACACCGGCGAGACCAGGGATCTCGAGTGTCTCCGGGGTCAACTTGTCCGGGCGGTGGCCGGTATCGGCCATCCGCAACGGTTTTTCGATACACTGTCCGGTTTGGGGGCGGTGGTGACCGAAGCACCGTTTCCCGATCATCACCGCTTCAAGCCCGGAGACCTGAATGCTGACAGTGGTGAGTGGGTCGTGATGACCGCCAAGGATGCCGTAAAATGCCAGGGCTTTGCGCCCGACAACGCCTGGGTGTTGTCGGTAGAGGCCAGATTGCCGGAGGCATTTGCCATGGCGGTGCTGGCCCGCATTCGAGCCTGCTCCGATGCCTTAACGTTGAACCGTCGATGAGAATGGACCATGGATAAAAAACTGCTGGCCATGCTGGCCTGCCCGGTGTGCAAGGGCGAGTTGAAACTGAACGATGACAGGACCGAACTGGTTTGCTACCAGGACGCCATGGCGTTTCCGATCCGCGAGGGCATTCCGGTGATGCTGGCAAGTGAAGCCCGCACCCTGACCACGGATGAGCGTCTGGATAAACGCTGAACCTCCCGATACCAGGCCCGATGACAGGCCCGATAACAGGATAGAAACACCATGTCGTTTACCGTTGTGATTCCGGCCCGCTTTGCCTCCAGCCGGCTGCCAGGCAAACCACTGGCGGATATAGCCGGCAAGCCCATGGTTCAGCATGTCTGCGAGCGGGCGGCCCGCAGCCGGGCCAGCCGGGTGGTGGTTGCGACCGACGATGAACGTATCCGTCGGGCCTGCGAGTCCTTTGGTACCGAGGTGGTCATGACGTCACCGGACCACGCCAGCGGAACCGACCGGCTTGAGGAAGTGGCCCGGACCCTTCGCCTGGATCCGGATCACCGGGTGGTGAATGTTCAGGGCGACGAACCCCTGATTCCGCCGGCCCTGATCAATCAGGTGGCGGACAATCTGGAGCGTTTCCCGGCGGCCGCGATCTCAACCCTGTGCGAACCGTTGCACGACCCGGACCAGGTATTCAATCCGAACGTGGTGAAAGTGGTGTTCGATCACGAGGGAATGGCGCACTATTTCAGTCGCTCACCGATTCCCTGGGCGCGGGAGCAGTGGCAGTTGAACTCACCCTTTGACAGCTTGGCGGATGTCCGGCTGCCGGAAGGTGTCGGATATTTCCGGCACATTGGCATCTACGGCTATCGTTGCAGTGTTCTGAGTCGCTTCGTGACATGGCCGCCGGCGCCGACCGAGCGGGTTGAGTCCCTGGAACAGCTTCGGGCGCTGTATAATGGTGCCCGGATTCACGTGGCTATTGCCATGGAAAGCCCCCCCGGGGGTGTGGATACCCAATCGGATCTGGAGCGGGTGAGGGCACTGGTTGCTTCCCCACCGGAACGAAGGAGCCCATGAATGAGTGATCAGGTGAGTGTGCTGTTTGTCTGCCTCGGCAATATCTGCCGGTCGCCCACAGCTGAGGGCGTATTCCGGGCGCTGGTCGCAGCGGAGGGGCTGGAGCAACTGGTCCGGATTGACTCCTGCGGAACCGGAAACTGGCACCTGGGCAAGGTCCCGGACCCCCGGGCCCAGGCTGCCGCCCGTGAACGCGGGATCGATATCAGCCAGCTCAGGGCCAGGCAGCTTGACCCCCGGGACCTGGACACCTTTGACTATGTTCTGGTGATGGACCGTCAGAATCTGGCGGATGTCAAAGATGTATGGCGCCAGCACGGTGGCACCGAGCCTGAACTGTTTCTGGGTTATGGGCGTTCCGGTACCCCTGAAGTGCCCGACCCCTATTATGGCGGCGATGACGGGTTCGAGCTTGTCCTGGATCTGATCCAGGACGCCGGCAAGGGCCTGATTGCGGATATCCGGGGGCGCCTGGCTTGAATCAGCGGCTCGATATTGGTGAGAACGTTGAGCTCCAGCCCCTCAATTCCCTGAGAGTTGCGGCCCGGGCGCGTTATTTTGTTGACGTGCATTCAACGGACGAACTCTCTTCCGCGCTCGAATGGGCGGCGCAGCAGGGCGCGAGCACATTAATCCTTGGCGGTGGCAGCAACCTGGTCTTTGCTGGCGATGTCGATGGCCTTGTTATTCGTGTGCGCCTCCTGGGCAGACGCTGGGAGCAGGTGGACGGCCCGGAGGCAACGCTGGTGCTCGGTGCTGGTGAGAACTGGCACGACGCCGTCCTGTACGCGGCGTCCGCGGGCTATCGCGGTATTGAAAACCTGGCGCTGATTCCCGGTACCGCAGGGGCTGCGCCGGTCCAGAACATCGGGGCTTACGGTGTGGAGTTGCGCGACACGCTGGTGGCGGTCACCGCGCTTGACCGGGAGACCGGCCAGGCGGTTCGCCTGGGCAATGGCGACTGCCAGTTTGCCTACCGGGACAGCCTGTTCAAGCGCACGCCCGGGCGCTATGTGATTACCGGTGTTCACCTTCGGCTCTCTCGCCAGAAACCACTGCAGCTGGGTTACCGGGAGCTGGAAGAGTACCTTGGTGAGAAAGCACCGCCCGACCTGGACGCGGTGGCCGTGGCCGAGGCGGTGATGGCTATCCGGCGTCGCAAACTGCCAGACCCGGCCATGATTCCCAACGCCGGCAGTTTTTTCAAAAACCCGGTGATCTCGCAAGGCTGGTATGAATCCTTGCGGGCGGAATACCCCGGGCTGGTTGGCCATCCGGTGCCGGAGGGGGTGAAACTGGCTGCCGCCTGGCTGATTGACCAGAGTGGCTGGAAAGGATTCAGGAATACGCGGGTGGGCGTTCATAACCGCCAGGCGCTGGTGTTGATCAATCACTCCGGCGGCAACGGCGCGGATATCCTGTCTCTGGCGGACCGGATCCGGCAGTCGGTCAGCGAACGGTTCGGGGTTGAGCTTGAAATGGAACCGGGCGTTGTGGGCGGCGCAGGCCACCCATAACGCCTGAGGCAGCCGACTACAAGCCTTTTCTGGGGGAAGCGTTCACCAGAAAAGGCAGTGCCTCGGCTACCGGGATGTCCTGCTTGTCGGCGTCCCGCCGGCCCTTGTACTCCAGCGTACCGGCGGCCAGACCGCGATCAGACACCACAAAGCGGTGCGGAATACCGATCAGCTCCATATCCGCGAACTTGACGCCTGGACGCTCGTTCCGGTCATCCAGAAGCACATCGTAGCCGGCCTGCCGTAACTGCTCATACAGCTTCTCACCGGCCTCGGCCACCGTCGGTGATTTGTGGGCATTGAGGGTCACGATGGCCACCTGGAACGGCGCGATGGCGTCTGGCCAGATGATGCCCCGGTCGTCGTGATTCTGCTCAATGGACGCCGCGACAATCCGCGATACACCTATGCCGTAGCAGCCCATGTCCATGACCACGCTTTTGCCGTTCTCATCGAGAACCGTGGCGTTCATGGCGGTGCTGTACTTGTTGCCGAGCTTGAAGATATGGCCGACTTCGATACCCCGGCGAATTTCCAGGGTACCCCGGCCATCGGGGCTCGGGTCGCCTTCAACCACGTTGCGGATATCTTCGACCCGGCCCAGGGGCACGTCACGCTCCCAGTTTACCCCGGTCAGGTGGACGTCGTTCCGGTTGGCCCCACAGACGAAATCCGCCAGGTGCGCCGCGCTGCGGTCGACAATGACCGGCACATTCAGGTTGACGGGGCCGATGGAGCCGGGTTCGCAGCCAATGGCTTCCTTGATTTCCTCATCGGTGGCCATCGTCAGTGGCTCGGCGATGCCGGAGAGGTTTTCGGCCTTGATGTCGTTAAGCGTATGGTCGCCACGGAGGATCAGCGCGACCAGGCCGGCGTCACCCTCATCGTTTTCTTCGGCTTTCACCAGTAACGTCTTGACGGTGCGTGTCGCGTCAATGCCGAGGAACTCGGAGACGGCGGCGATGGTCCGCTGTCCCGGGGTGGAGACTTCCTGCAGCGACTCTTTGGCGGCCGGACGCTCGCCCGTGGGGGCGACGGCCTCGGCTTTCTCGATATTGGCGGCGTAATTGCCGTCAGTGCTGAACACAATGTCGTCTTCGCCCGACGATGCCAGCACGTGGAACTCATGGGAGGCATTGCCACCGATGGCGCCGGAATCGGCCTGTACCGCGCGGTAATCCAGGCCGAGCCGGTCAAAGATAGCGCAGTAGGTACGGTGCATGACCTGATAGGTCTCCTCCAGCGATTCCGGTGTCAGGTGGAAGGAATAGGCATCCTTCATGATGAACTCCCGGGCTCGCATAACGCCAAAACGGGGGCGGCGTTCATCACGGAATTTGGTCTGGACCTGATAGAAGTTGGCCGGCAATTCCTTGTAGCTCTTCAGCTCGTTGCGAACCAGGTCGGTAATGACTTCCTCGTGAGTGGGGCCGAAGCAGAAATCCCGGCTGTGGCGGTCCTGGAGGCGTAGCAGTTCACCGCCGTACTGGGTCCAGCGGCCGGATTCCTGCCACAGCTCCGCAGGCTGGATCGCCGGCATCAGAACCTCCTGGGCTCCGCTTTTGTCCATTTCCTCGCGAACAATCCGCTCAACTTTGCGCAAGGTGCGCAGCCCCATGGGCAGCCAGGTGTAAAGCCCGGCTGCCAGCTTGCGGATCATACCGGCGCGGAGCATCATCTGGTGGCTGATAACGTCGGCATCAGCCGGGATTTCTTTCTGGGTCGCAATCAGGTAGCGGCTTGCTCGCATCGTGTCTTCCGTTTGTTAAAAGTCTGGGTTACAGAATCAATGGACAGGCGGCACCATGGCGCCGGAGTCGCTGTTGTCGTGAAGTCGTCATTATTGTACGGAGCCTGCCTGCCAAGGTACAGATGGTGGCTGGTGAATCTGGCCTAGGACAGATAGCCAAGGGGCAGGGCGGTGCTGTCGATCACCCGGCGCAGCACAAAACTTGAATGTACGCCGCTGACGCCCTGTATTCGGGTAATGCGGTTGAGCAGGAAGTGGTGATAATGGTCCATGTCCGGCACCACGACTTTCAGCATGTAATCGGCATCCTGACCGGTAATCAGGTAGCATTCCTGAACCTCCGGGTATTCGGCAACCTGCTCTTCAAACGCGGCGAAGCGTTCCGGGGTGTGGCGATCCATGCCAATCAGAATGATGGCCGTCAGCGCCAGGCCCAGCTTTTTATGATCAAGGATGGTGACCGTCCGGACAATAATGCCGGCGTCTTCCAGTGCCCTGACCCGGCGCAGGCAGGGCGAGGGGGAAAGCCCCACCTGTTCGGCCAGCTCCTGATTGGTCAGTGATCCGTCTCTCTGGATCTGTTCCAGTATCCGACGATCTGTTTTATCAATTTTCACAAGGCTTTTCTGATTATCTGCCATAATATGCCAAAATATATCCAATACTAGGAAGATGCTGCCTATAAAATAGCGTTTCACTGTAAAGTTAGCAACCAAATATCCGCCCCGGCACGTTATGATGTCTAACTAGTGGCAACCAACTTCCGATATCGCGAGGACATACCGACATGGCGTTCGATCATCGCAAATACATGGCTTTCAAACCCGTGGCAAAAACCGACCGCCGGTGGCCCGACAAGGTCATTGAGAAGGCGCCGACCTGGTGTGCAGTGGATCTTCGCGATGGTAATCAGGCGCTGGTCAAACCCATGTCGGTTGCCCAGAAGCAGCGCATGTTCGATTTACTGGTGAAGCTGGGGTTCAAGGAAATCGAAATCGGGTTTCCCGCTGCCAGCCAGCCGGACTTTGATTTCTGCCGCAAGCTGATTGATGAGAACCGGATTCCCGACGACGTCAAGATACAGGCCCTGACCCAGGCGCGCCCGGAACTGATCGAGCGCACTTATGAGGCCCTTGCGGGTGCCCGTAAGGCGATTGTTCACGTCTACAACTCGACGTCTACGGTTCAGCGGGAGCAGGTGTTCGGGCTGGACCGGGCCGGCATTCGTGATATCGCGGTCAATGGCGCCAGGGTGGTGAAGGAATTCGCTGCTCGTTATCCGGAGACCGAGTGGACGTTCCAGTACTCCCCGGAAAGCTTCACCGGTACGGAACTGGATTTTGCGGCGGATGTGATCGACGCAGTCAGTGATGTCTGGCGACCGGA
Organism: uncultured Marinobacter sp.; assembly: GCA_966210405.1. Taxonomy (GTDB): domain Bacteria; phylum Pseudomonadota; class Gammaproteobacteria; order Pseudomonadales; family Oleiphilaceae; genus Marinobacter. Next base: position 8,492 of record CBIHLH010000010.1, on the reverse strand, counting down.
CCAGGGCCAGCCGATGATCATTAACCTGCCGGCCACGGTGGAGATGGCGACGCCGAATGTGTTCGCCGATCAGATCGAATGGATCTGCGACCACATTCAGCGCCGGGAACACATCAGCATCAGCGTGCACACCCACAATGACCGTGGCTGCGCGGTGGCGGCGGCGGAACTGGCGGTGATGGCCGGTGCCGACCGGGTGGAAGGTACCCTCATGGGGAACGGGGAACGCACCGGTAACATGGATCTGGTGACCATGGCCATGAACCTGTATTCCCAGGGGATCGACCCGACACTGGACTTGTCCGGCATGGCGGAAATCACGGAAGTGGTCGAGGCCTGTACCGAAATTTCCACCCACCCTCGTCACCCCTATGCCGGCGAACTGGTGTTCACCGCCTTCTCGGGCAGTCACCAGGACGCCATCCGCAAGTGTCTGGCGCGGCGCAAGGACGGCGAGGTGTGGAACGTGGCGTACTTGCCGATTGATCCGTTTGATGTCGGGCGCCGGTATGAAGAGGTGGTCCGTATTAACAGCCAGTCCGGCAAGGGCGGCGTGGCTTATGTTCTGGAGCGGGACTACGACATCAGCCTGCCGCGCTGGCTGCAGATTGAGTTCAGCAAGGTGGTTCAGCGTGAGGCGGAAACCAATGGCGGAGAAATCGATTCCCTGACCATCCATCGCCTGTTTGAGGACCGCTATCTGAAAGTGCACGCCGACTGGGCATTGCGCTCCTACGATCTGCACCGGGATGAAGACGGGGTCAGGGCTGAAGTGTCGGTGGGCGCCGAGGCTGCACCTGTGCGCCTTGAGGGACGTGGTCTGGGTGCCGTGGAAGCGGTCTCGGAGGCACTGGAGTCGCGCTTCGGCATTTCCATTGCCGTTGAGGCCTACGACGAATTTGCCCTCGGTGAAGGGACGAATGCCAATGCCCTGGCCTGTATTCGCCTGGTGGCCAATGAGCGCCACTGCAGTGCCGCGGCCCTGGCGGAAGACACCACCTCGGCCACCTTGCAGGCCCTGTTCTCGGCCGTGGCCCAGGCGGTCGGCAGTGACATGCCCGCCGGCGATGTCCGGGCCAGGGAAGCGGCCTCTGCCTGAGTCCGGGCAACCGCCAAAAAATAAGCCGGCATGAATGCCGGCTTATTGATTTTCCCATGCCCGTGAGGGGCAAAGGACGAAAGCGGTAACCTTAAACGGGGGTTACGTTTTCCGCCTGCGGGCCTTTCGGTCCCTGCGTTACAGTGAACTGCACCTGCTGGCCTTCGGTCAGGGTGCGGAAGCCACTGGAGTTGATGGCGCTGTAATGGACAAACACGTCACTGCCGCCGTCCTGAGCGATGAAGCCAAAGCCTTTGGATTCGTTAAACCACTTCACGTGGCCGGTTTTAGTATCGGACATTGATCTTTCCTGTCTTTCTGAAATTTGCCCTCACGGGACCTTCGTATTCCTTGCGGAAATCATTGCTGAGAAATCCAGTGTGTACTGAGGAAAGGGGCAACGAAGAGCACTCGGGCAGGACGTTGTAGCGCATTCACCAAATACCGCTGTATTTGCACAGCATTTTCAGTATAGACCGTGTTTGGGGGTCGTCAACGCTTTTTTTACAGGTTTTGGTGTGTCACTAAATTGATTTAAAACAGTAACTTAGTGTTTTCAGAGTGAGCGCCCGGCGTCCATCGCGGGCCGGGCGCTGTGTTGATTACGGAATGTCAGTGTTGGAACTGCTCACTGATCTCGTCAAGGATGGCAGGGTCGTCGATGGTGCTGGGCACGTTGTAGCTTTCACCGTCGGCAATTTGCCGGATCACACGTCGGAGTATCTTGCCCGAGCGGGTTTTGGGCAGGCGTTCCACCACCATCGACCGGCGGAAACAGGCAATGGCGCCAATGCGCTCGCGCACCATTTCCACCAGTTCTTCTTCCAGTTCGTCATGATCGATGGTGGCACCGTCCTTCACCAGAACCAGCCCCACCGGTACCTGGCCCTTCATCTCGTCGTGCACGCCGACCACGCAACATTCCGCCACGGCCGGATGGGAGGCGACGACCTCTTCCATTTCACCGGTCGACAGCCGATGGCCTGCCACGTTGATAACGTCGTCGGTTCGCCCCATGACGAACACATAGCCGTCACTGTCGATATAACCGCCGTCTCCGGAGCTGTAGAAACCGGGGATGGGACCAAGATAGCTTTTACGGAACCGTTCGTCGTCGCCCCAGATGGTCACCATGCAGCCGGGCGGCAGGGGAAGCTTCACGGCAATCTGGCCTTGTTCTCCCGTCGGCACCGAATGGCCTTTGGCGTCGACCACTCGAACATCAAAACCGGGGGACGGCACGGTGGCAGAGCCCGGGCGAGTGGCCATCGGTTCCAGGCCAACCGGGTTGCAGCAGATGGCCCAGCCGGTCTCGGTCTGCCACCAGTGATCCAGGACAGGCAGGCGGGTATGTTCCTTGAGCCAGTCGTAGGTTGGCGGATCAAGGCGCTCACCCGCCAGGAAAATGCGTTTCAGTGAGCGGATGTTGTAACGGGACAACTGATCGGCTTCGGGGTCTTCCTTGCGCACCGCCCGGAAGGCCGTGGGTGCGGTAAACAGCAGGTTTACCTTGTGATCCTGGACCACGCGCCAGAAGGCGCCGGCGTCCGGTGTTTTTACGGGTTTGCCCTCGTACAGCACGGTGGTACAGCCGGCAAACAGGGGGGCGTAGACGATGTAGCTGTGGCCGACCACCCAGCCCACGTCAGACGCTGCCCAGTAGACATCGCCCGGGTGGGCATCGTAGACCAGCTTCATGCTGTACTTGAGGGCTACGGCATGGCCGCCGTTGTCCCGGACCACGCCTTTGGGTTTACCGGTCGTACCAGAGGTGTAAAGAATGTACAGCGGGTCGGTTGACTTGACGGCAACCGGTGCCGCCGGTTCGGCGTTTGCCATCAACTCCTGCCAGTCCAGGTCTCTGCCGGCTTGCATATCCGCGGTGGCCTGGGGGCGCTGATACACTACGCACAACTCCGGTTGGTGCGAGGCCTGTTCGAGCGCTTTATTGACCAGGGGCTTGTATTCAACCACCCGGTTGATCTCGATACCGCAGGACGCCGTGATAATAGCCTTTGGTTTGGCGTCATCGACCCGGACTGACAGCTCGTGAGCCGCAAAACCGCCAAACACCACCGAGTGGATGGCGCCCAGGCGGGCGCAGCCCAGCATGGCGATGACCGCTTCCGGAATCATCGGCATGTAAATGATGACCCGGTCGCCTTTGGTAACGCCCCGCGCTTTCAGGGCGCCGGCGAAGAGCGCGACCTGGTCGGTCAGTTGCTGATAGGTGTAGCTGCGTTTGGTGCCGGTCACCGGAGAGTCGTAAATCAGGGCGGTCTGGTCGCCGCGACCGGCGCGGATGTTGGCATCGAGGGCAACGTCGGAGGTGTTCAGTGTGCCGTCAGGAAACCATTGGCCATGGCCGTTGTCCGTGGGCTGCCAGATAGTCTTTGGCGCCTCTATCCAGTCGATCTGATGAGCCTGCTCACGCCAGAAGCTGTCCGGCTGGTCAATTGACCTCCGGAACTCGGATCGGTAGTCCATACAATCCACCTTGTTTGCCTGTTGTTGTTCTGATGTCAATCATTCCAACTTTAGGCCGTTTAAAATCATGGACTAGTAGACCATTGGCTTAGTTCCAGTGGTTTTCGCAATCAGGTTTCTCCGGAATTGACCGATGTCACCCTCGCGGTGAGATCACCCTCGCAAACCCGGGCGTTGATGACCGCCCCGGGGGCCACCTCCGATGCCTGGCGGATAATGCGATTCTGTTCATCCCGGACAATCGCGTAACCGCGCCCCAGGGTTGCCAGCGGGCTCACCACATGAAGGGTCTGGGCGCTGTGTTCCAGGTTTTCCCGGCGTTCCCGGAGGCGCTGTCGAATGGCAGCGCTCAGGCTGTCCTCAATGCGCCGAAGTGTGTCATGGCTGCGGGTTAGCTGCGCCCGGGGCGATTGCATGGCCAGGCGCTGGCCCAGATGTTCCTGATGAACGCGAAGGCCCGCCAGTCGCTGACGGATGCCCTTGGCAAGCCTGAGCTCCAGTTCATCCATGCGCTGGGCCTTTTCCAGAAGTTCTCGTCTGGGGTCCCGCAGCCGGGCGGCCAGATGCTCCAATTGGGTGGCCCCGCGCTTCAGCGCCCGCCGGGCCGCGTTGGCAAGCCGGGTTTCGCCATCCTGAAGCTGCTTGAGCCAGTCTCGCTGGTCCGGGGAAATTTTTTCCGCCGCCGCTGACGGCGTTGGTGCCCGAAGGTCGGCCACGAAGTCGGCGATGGTGACATCCACCTCGTGACCGACCGCGCTTACCGTGGGTATCGGGCAGCCGGCAATCGCCCGGGCCACCTGCTCCTCGTTGAAGCACCACAAATCCTCCAGCGACCCGCCCCCACGCCCGATGATCAGAACGTCGGCGACACCGTGGTCCCTGGCGGCCTCAATGGCGCGCACGATGTCAGCGGTGGCCGCCTGGCCCTGGACAGCCGTCGGGTACAGGGTGACCGGAATCGCCGGGCAACGCCGGGCGAGTACCGTCAGGATGTCGTGTATGGCGGCACCGGTCGGGGAGGTGATCACACCGATATGCCGGGGCAGGGCAGGCAGTGCCTTCTTGCGGGCCGGGTCGAACAGTCCCTCCGCCTGCAGTTTGTGCTTCAGGGCCTCGAAGGCCTGCTGCAGGGCACCCAGTCCGGCGGGTTCCAGTTGCTCGACGATAATCTGGAAGTCGCCCCGGTTCTCGTAGAGCGTTACTTTGCCCCGGATTCGCAACTGGTCGCCTTCTTTCGGTATGTCCCGGACATGTTGGTTGAAGCCGCGGAACATGGCGCAACGGACCTGGCAGCGGCGATCCTTCAGGGAAAAATACCAGTGGCCGGAAGAGGGCCGGGAAAAACCTGACAGTTCACCCTCCACCCAGACCTGCATAAAGCTGGATTCCAGCAGGTGCCGGGCCTGGTGATTGAGTTCGCTGACGCTCAGTGCCCGCGGGCGGGTATCCTGGAAAGAGGCGGTCACCGGGGTTGCTCCGTGCTTATCCATACGCAATAGCCGAAAAATAGGAAGGTAAAAATAGCGAAAATTCAAAAAGATGCAATTGAACGTTAAAAAAGCTGCGGTTTACTGTCTTTGAGAGCCCCTCTATAATAGATCGATTAAGGATTTTGCTTTGCCGTGTCGCCGCGGGTACGGCGCGGAAATCCCCAACTTAGCACGTTCAAAAGGCGGATCCCAATGCTGCGAATTGCCGAAGAAGCCCTCACATTTGATGACGTTCTGCTGGTGCCCGGATATTCCGAAGTGCTTCCCCATCAGGTCAGCCTGCAGACCCAACTGACCAAGGGTATCATGCTGAACATTCCGCTGGTGTCCGCCGCCATGGACACAGTGACGGACGCGGAACTGGCCATCGCCATGGCTCAGGAAGGCGGTATCGGCATCATGCACAAGAACATGACCGTGGAACAGCAGGCGGCTGCCGTGCGCAAGGTCAAGAAATTCGAGAGCGGTGTGGTCAAGGATCCGATTACCGTCACACCGGACACCACGGTTCGCGAGCTGGTGGACATCACGACCGCGAACAGCATCTCCGGCTTGCCGGTGGTGGATGGTCACGACCTGGTGGGCATTGTGACCGGTCGGGATATCCGCTTTGAGAGCCGGATGGACACACCAGTCCGGGACATCATGACCCCGAAAGAAAAACTGGTCACCGTACGGGAAGGCGCCAGCCTTGATGATATCAAGGAGCTGTTGCACCGCCACCGCATCGAGAAGGTCCTTGTGGTGAACGACAACTTCGAGCTCCGGGGGCTGGTCACCGTCAAGGACATCCAGAAGGCCAAGGATTACCCGCTGGCCTGCAAGGACGACCAGGGTCGGTTGCGGGTCGGCGCCGCCGTGAGCACCGGTGGTGATACCGAAGCCCGGATTGCGGCCCTGGCTGAGGCCGGGGTTGACGTCCTTGTTGTGGACACAGCCCATGGCCATAGCCGCGGAGTCATCGAGCGCGTGCGCTGGGTCAAGCAGAACTTTCCGGAAGTGCAGGTAATCGGCGGTAATATTGCGACGTCTGACGCCGCGCTTGCCCTGGCGGACGCCGGCGCTGATGCGGTCAAGGTGGGTATTGGTCCGGGCTCCATCTGCACAACGCGGATTGTCGCCGGCATTGGCGTACCGCAGATTTCAGCCGTGTCCAACGTGGCCGCGGCCCTGAAGGATCGGGGTGTTCCGCTGATTGCCGACGGCGGCGTGCGGTTCTCGGGCGATATTGCCAAGGCCATTGCGGCCGGAGCCCACAGCGTCATGATTGGTAGTCTGCTTGCGGGTACGGATGAAGCTCCCGGGGAAGTAGAGCTGTTCCAGGGCCGCAGCTACAAAGCCTATCGTGGCATGGGGTCGATCGGTGCCATGGGGCAGGGGTCCAGTGATCGCTATTTCCAGGATGCCAGCAAGGGCATCGAAAAACTGGTGCCGGAAGGTATAGAGGGCCGTGTCGCCTGCAAGGGGCCGATGCGCAATATCGTTCACCAGTTGGTGGGCGGCCTGCGGGCATCGATGGGCTACACCGGCAGTGCGACCATGGAGGAAATGCGGACCAGGCCGGAATTCGTCCGCATTACCAACGCCGGCATGCGTGAGAGCCACGTACATGATGTGACCATCACCAAAGAAGCGCCCAACTACCGCGTCGGCTGATTATTGCCTTACCACACGCGGCGCCCGCCGGGCGCCGCGTTGTTTATTTCGCTCCGAGGAATTCATGGCCCAGAACATCCACGACCACCGCATCCTGATTCTCGATTTCGGTTCACAGTACACTCAGCTTATCGCCCGCCGGATTCGCGAGCTCGGTGTTTACTGTGAGATCAAGGCGTTCGACATTACCGATGACGAACTGGCCGAGTTCAGCCCCAAGGGGATCATTCTCGCCGGTGGCCCGGAGTCCGTGACCCAGCTTGGCGGCCCGCGCGCGCCGGATGGGCTGTTTGACCGCGGGATTCCGGTGCTGGGTATCTGCTATGGCATGCAGACCATGGCCGAACAGCTCGGGGGGCGTGTTGCCAGTTCCGAGAAACGTGAATTTGGCTACGCCCAGGTCAAGGTCCGTGCGGCCGGGCCCCTGTTGCGTGATATTACCGACCATCTCACCGCCGCCGGCGAATCCCTGCTGGATGTCTGGATGAGCCATGGTGACAAGGTGGTGGTGATGCCGGATGGCTTTGAACTGCTGGCCTCCACGGAAAGTGCCCCCGTTGCCGCCATGCAGGATCTCAGCCGTAACCTGTTCGGGGTTCAGTTCCACCCGGAGGTGACCCACACGCTGCAGGGCAAGCGCATTCTGGAACACTTTATTCTCGACGTCTGCCAGTGCGAAGCCCTGTGGACGCCGGCCAAGATCGTGGATGACGCGGTCCGCCAGATTCGTGAGCAGGTGGGCAACGACAAAGTGCTGCTCGGCCTGTCCGGCGGTGTCGACTCATCGGTCACGGCGGCGCTCCTGCACCGGGCCATCGGCGAGCAACTCACCTGCGTGTTCGTGGATAATGGCTTGTTGCGCCTGCACGAGGGTGACCAGGTGATGGACATGTTCGCCAGTAATATGGGCGTGAAGGTGATCCGGGTTGATGCCGAAGACCTGTTCCTGTCCAAACTGAAGGGGGTCAGCGATCCCGAGCAGAAGCGCAAGATCATCGGCAACACGTTCATCGATGTGTTTGATGACGAAGCGGTCAACATCCGGGATGTAAACTGGCTGGCCCAGGGCACCATCTACCCGGATGTCATTGAGTCTGCTGCGTCTAAAACCGGCAAGGCGCACGTGATCAAATCCCACCATAACGTGGGCGGGCTGCCGGAAACCATGAAAATGAAGCTGGTTGAGCCGCTGCGTGAGCTGTTCAAGGATGAAGTGCGCCGCATTGGCCTCGAGCTCGGTCTGCCGTACGACATGGTGTATCGCCATCCCTTCCCCGGACCGGGTCTGGGCGTGCGCATTCTGGGTGAGGTAAAGAAGGAATACGCAGACATCCTGCGTCGGGCCGATGCCATCTTCCTGGAAGAGCTTCACCGTGCTGACCTGTATCACAAGACCAGCCAGGCCTTTGCCGTGTTCCTGCCGGTAAAATCCGTCGGTGTGGTGGGTGATGCCCGCCGCTATGAATATGTGGTGGCCCTGAGGGCGGTGGAAACCATCGACTTCATGACCGCACGCTGGGCGCACCTGCCGTATGACCTGCTGGAAACGGTGTCGAACCGGATCATCAACGAAATTACCGGTGTCTCACGGGTCACCTACGACATTTCTTCCAAGCCCCCCGCCACCATCGAGTGGGAGTGATTCCCGGCTGGCAAGCTAATGGCGGATATCAAGATTGAAAGCGATAGCAGCGAAGACGATGAGCGCTGGATGAACCGGGCCCTGGCGCTGGCGGGGCAGGCTGCCAATGCTGGTGAAG
>CBIHLH010000009.1:0-43318 GCA_966210405.1 uncultured Marinobacter sp. | reverse complement strand
CCCACAGGCAGGTGGGTGACGTCTGAAATGTTATGCTCTTCTATGAATACATGTCGGGCACCGCGCCTGAGCCGCGACCCCTGGCAGTCCTTGCAGGGCTGGGTGCTGAGGTTGCGCGCCAGTTCCTCGCGCATGCTCTGGGACTCGGTCTCGCGATAACGGCGCTCAAGGTTGGGGAGAATGCCCTCGAATGGGTGCGCCTTTTCCATGATATGGCCCCTGGAATTGACGTAGCGAAAGGGAATGTCCTCTCCGTCGGAGCCATGCAGCAGTACCTGCTTAAAGGTGTCCGGAAGATCGATCCACGGTGTTTCCAGGTCGACACCATAATGATCGGCCACACTGCCGAGCATCTGGAAGTAATACACTGCCCGGCGATCCCAACCTTTGATCGCACCGGCGGCAAGCGTCGCCTCCGGATGCTGAACGATTTTATCAGGATCAAAGAACTGCTTTACGCCCAGGCCATCGCAGGTGGGGCAGGCGCCGGCCGGGTTGTTGAATGAGAACAGCCGGGGCTCCAGTTCGCTCAGCGAGTAGCCGCACTGGGTGCAGGCGTAACGTGCCGAGAAGGTATGCTGCTGGCCCTCACCGCTCATGGGCGCGACCAGGGCGATGCCGTCCGCCAGAGACAGTGCGGTTTCAAAACTTTCCGCCAGTCGTTGTTCCAGGCCGGGCTTGACCTTGAAGCGGTCGACAACCACATCGATCTGGTGTTTTCGCTTCTTGTCCAGCGCCGGAACGTCGTCAATGTCGTATACCGTGCCGTCTACCCGTAACCGGATAAAACCCTGGCTGCGCATGGTGTCGACAACCTGCAAGTGTTCGCCCTTGCGGTCACGGATCACCGGGGCGAGGATCATCAGCTTGCTGTCTTCCGGCATCGCCAGAACCTGGTCCACCATCTGGCTGACCGTCTGGGCCTCCAGCGGCTGGCCATGGTCCGGACATCTCGGCTCGCCAGCACGGGCAAACAACAGGCGCAGATAGTCGTAGATTTCGGTAATGGTGCCGACCGTAGACCGGGGGTTGTGAGACGTCGACTTCTGTTCAATGGAAATGGCCGGAGACAGACCTTCAATATGATCCACATCCGGTTTTTCCATCATGGACAGGAATTGCCGGGCATAGGTAGACAGGGATTCCACATAACGGCGCTGGCCCTCGGCATACAGGGTATCGAAGGCGAGGGATGATTTGCCGGAACCAGACAGGCCGGTAATCACGATCAGCTTGTCCCGAGGCATATCCAGGTCAATGTTCTTCAGGTTGTGGGTTCGCGCCCCTTTGATCTGGATATGGTCCATAACACCTCGCTTGGATAAAACGAAAATTATACCGCGTTACGCCCGCCACGGCGAAAATGCATGAGGCTCCTCTGTCCGGGGCAGTCCCCCGTCAATCGACCTTCTGGTACAATGCGCTGCCTTCAGGGGCTATGTGCCCTCGAGATGATCTGCTTTCAACCCCGTGAGGTACCCACTCGCATGAATGCGCTGGAAAAACGCTCTGTGTCGGCCCTGGCATCCGTCTATGCCGTGCGGATGCTCGGCCTGTTCATGGTAATGCCGGTTTTCATGCTGCTCGGGGGAGAGCTCCAGGGGGCGACACCGGCCTTGCTCGGGGTTGCCATCGGTGCCTACGGGCTCAGTCAGGCCCTGTTGCAGATCCCGTTTGGCATGCTCTCGGACCGGGTCGGGCGCAAACGCATGATCACGATTGGCCTCATCCTGTTCGCCGCCGGCAGTCTGCTGGCCGCATCCACCGATTCCATATACGTCGTCATCGCCGGTCGGATTCTTCAGGGTGCTGGCGCGATTGCCAGTGTACTGATGGCGCTGCTCAGCGATCTGACCCGGGAGCAGGAACGCACCAAGGCGATGGCGACGGTCGGAATGTCCATTGGCCTGTCATTTTCCCTGTCCCTGGTGCTTGGGCCCTTGCTCGGGTCGGTCTGGGGGCTCGCCGGCCTTTTCTATGTGACCGCCGCGCTCGCGGTACTCGCGCTGGTCATTGTCCACTGGGTCGTGCCGACGCCGCACCAGCACAAGACCAGTGCCGACACCCAACCTACCCGGGCCATGCTGAGCCGGGTGCTGACGGATGGCCGGTTGCTGCGGCTGGATGTGGGAATATTTTCACTCCACCTGGTGTTAACGGCACTGTTCCTGGTCTTTCCGTCCATGCTTCAGGACCAGTTGGGGCTGGCCAGCCAGTCCCATTGGTGGTTTTACCTGAGCGTGATGGTCACCTCATTTTTTGCCATGGTGCCCTTTATCATCATTGGCGAAAAAAAGCGCAAAATGAAGCCGGTGCTGTGCGGCGCAATTGCACTTATGGCGCTGGCCACCGCGGGGCTGGCTGAAGTAAGTGTCAACCTGGTGGCGGCCTGGGCCGGGTTGTTCTTCTTTTTTATGGCGTTCAACCTGCTGGAGGCCAGCTTACCCTCACTGATCAGCAAGGAAGCGCCACCGGCCAGCAAGGGTACGGCCATGGGGGCGTATTCGACGTCACAGTTCCTGGGGGCATTCTTGGGCGGTGCTCTGGGAGGCGTCCTGCTGGAGTGGGTTGGGGCACACGGCGTGTTGTGGTTGATGGTTGCGGTGCTGGTGCTCTGGTTCCTGGTGGCATTAACGATGCCGGCGCCGGGCTACACGACAAGTTTCGTGGTAGAGTTACGCAAAGCGGTGAGCGATCAGTACGATGACATCGATGATAGCCTTCGCCGCCTGCCGGGCGTGCAGGATGTGGTGATTGTGGAAGGGGCTGCCACCGCCTATCTTAAGGTGGATCGTCAGCAGTTTAATGAAGCGTTACTTGCGGACTTTACGTTTGTCCGGCACGGTAGCAAATCTTGAAATCCGGAAGCCCGCAGGGAGTGCGGGTTGTCCCTGAAAACAGAGTCAGGAGCAGAACATGGCACGAGGCGTAAACAAGGTCATACTTATCGGCAATCTGGGGCAGGACCCGGATACCCGCTATACTCCCAACGGCAATGCCGTGGTGAATCTGAATCTCGCGACAGACGAGAGCTACAAGGATCGTCAGACCGGCCAGCTGGTGCCGAAAACCGAATGGCACCGGATCGTGATGTTCGGCAAGATTGCAGAAGTTGCCGGCCAGTACCTGCGCAAGGGCTCAAAGGTCTACATTGAGGGCAAGCTGCAGACGCGTAAATGGCAGAACAAGGAAGGCCAGGATGTTTACACCACCGAGGTGGTGGTGGATATCAACGGTCAGATGCAGATGCTCGACAGCCGTGGTGCGGAAGGTGGCGCTAGCCAGGGTGCCCCCGCAGGCCGCCCGCAGCAGCCAGACTATAGCGCCCAGGGCGGGCAGCAGAACAACCCGCCGCCCCAGCAGCCGTCCGGCGGGTATAGCCAGCCTTCTCAGGGTGGTAGCATGCCGGAACCGGTTGATGATTTTGATGACGACATACCTTTTTAGCCGGCACGCAAGCCGGACCCCGGAAAGCCTCTGCTGATGCAGGGGCTTTTTTGTTAACGCCATGCAAAAAGTAGTGAAATCAATCGAAAAGCGTAGAGTTACGTTTGCTTTCTCATCTATCATGTAAGCCAATGTAAAAATAGACTGTTTTTTGGCCGATCTGGTGTTTTAGAACCGGCGAGTTATTTTAAACCAACAATAACGAGCTCCATGGCAAGACGTTCGATGATCAAGACGCTAACCGGACTTTTTCGGCGCACCGGACAGCGTCCCCGTGTCTGTCTGGAGATCCGTCCGGATGGCATCGCCTGGTCTGCCGGTGCTGAGCCGGCCCGTGCAGGGTTTGCCGATTGCCTTCCTGCCAAACGCCTGGCTGTCCTGCAGTCGCTGGTCACCGAGCATGGCTGGGCTGGTGCAGCCACCACCCTGGTTCTGCCGCTGGATCAGTATCAGGTCTTTCAGATGGAACGCCCGGAAGGCGTTGAAGAGACCGAGCTGGCCGATGCCCTGAAATGGAAGCTCAAGGACTTCCTCGACTTCAGTCCCACCGACGCCGTGTCTGACGTGTTTCCCTTTCCCGCCGATGCCTCTCGTGGGCGGGGCGTGTTGGTGAATGTGGTGGCTGCCCGAAAATCCCTGGTGCGCGAACTGATCGACCTGGTTGGCAACGCTGGCCTGGCACTGGCTCGTATTGATATTGCCGAGCTGGCCCTGAGAAACCTGGTTTGCCGGCTGGATGAGAGCCGGCGTGGTGCCACCCTGGTGCATTTGAAGGAACATTACGGACACATGGTCATTTGTCGCGACCAGACTCTGTACCTGTCACGACGGCTTGATGTGACGTCGGGTGATCTCCAGGATGCAGCGGAGCAGGAGAACGCGGTACAGTCCCTGGCGCTGGAAATTCAGCGGTCACTAGACTATTACGAAAGCCAGCTTGGCCAGGCGCCGCCGGCCCGGATTCAGCTTGTGTGCCGGGACAGCGCACTGCCGTTGGCCTCCATGCTGTCGTCCTACCTGGCGGCGGGCATCGAAACCCTCGACTGGCGTGCTCTGGGCGTGGACGGTGAGCTGGACAGCCGCTGTCTGCCAGCCTGGAGTGCAGGCCTGCCGGATAGGGAGGTTGTCCAGCGATGATCCAGCAGGTCAATCTGTATACTCATGAATTCCGGCCCCGGAAAGAACACTGGCATGCGGGCACGGCCATTGGGCTGGTGCTGGCAGTGGTGCTGGTTGTCGCCATAGCTGCAACTTTCGTACGCTACCAGCACGCGAGTCTTGACGCACAGGTGGCGCAGATGGAAGCCCGGAACGCGCGCCTGGAGCAGGTTGTGGTCGAGCTGGCGGAAACGGTGGGCGCACGGCAACCGGATCCGGCCCTGGAAGGGGCGCTGGACCGGGTCTCGGAAACCCTCGCCCGACGTCAGTTGCTGCTGGCGAAAGTCGAGGGCCTGGTGAGCAACAACAACACTCCGTTTTCCCCGCAAATGGCGGCCCTCGCGCGGCAGATCCCTGAGAACGTCTGGCTCACCGGCATACGACTGGAGGCGCCGACGAATCAGGTGGTGATCGAAGGCCGTGCCGGCACAGGCGCACTGGTGCCGCTGTATCTCCAGAAGCTCGGGAAAGAGCCCGCATTTGCCGGGCGGACCTTCGGCGCGTTCAAACTGTCGAGGCCGGAAGCCGGGCAGTGGGTTGATTTCAGGGTGGCGACAGAGCGTGGCGGAGGTGGCAACTAATGGCTGCTCACTGGCGTGACTCGTTTGCTGCCGGCGCGGACTGGTACAACCAGCGGCCTCTTCGTGAACGGCTCCTGATCCTGGTAACCGCCATGGTACTGGTGCTGTTCATGGGCTGGGAGTGGTTGGTAGTGCCCGTGACGCAGCAGAACCGGCAACTGGAGGAGCGCATGGCTGCCCTGAACGCCGATCAGTCCGCTTTGCTGAATCGGCAGCAGGCACTGAACGAACGCCTGGCGTCGGACCCGTCCCAGGCCCTGCGCAAGCAACTGGAGGCACGTCAGCAGCGGCTGGCACAACTCAATCAGCAGGTCTCCGAAACGACCGGCCAACTGGTGGCTCCGCAGGCCATGGTGAGTCTGTTGCGGGACATCCTGGCCACCCAGGAGGCGCTGGCGCTCCAGGCCTTGGAACTCAAGGCGCCAACACCGGTCTATGCGCCCGCTTCCGAGTCCGGAGAACCTCCGGAGCCCGGAAACGAGGCGCTGGAGCCGCTGTTGTATGCGCACGATGTGGAGCTGCACGTGCAGGGAAGCTATCTCAATGTGCTGGCCTATCTGAAGCGGCTGGAGTCATTGGATGCCCGGCTGGGCTGGCAGGTACTGGACTATCGTGCTGGTGACTGGCCCAGTGGCGAGGCGCTGATACGGGTACGCACCCTGAGCCTTGAAAAAGCCTGGCTGGGAGTCTGATGTGATGCAACGAACCTTTCCACTCCGCACACTACCGGGCCTGATCGCCGTTTGCAGCCTGGTGCTCCTGGCGCTGCCCGTCGATGCGCTGCAGGATCCGACCCGGCCTCCGAGTGCGGGTCGTTCGGTTACGGCACCTGTGCCGGAGCGAACCCTGTCCCTGGAGTCTATCCTGATCGGTGCCGGCCGGCGGGTGGCTGTCATCGAGGGTGAGGCGCTCACCGAAGGCCAGAGTATTGACGGTATTCGTGTGGTCCGGATTCACAGCAACCGCGTTGTGGTGATGGACCAGGGCGCCAAGCGGGTGCTGTATCTGGACGCACTTCCGCAGGTGCGGAGAACCCAATGACAGACAATCGGGCAATCATGATAAAGGTAAAAATGACGGGTATGCTGGTGATGGCGGTGCTGTTGGCAGCCTGCAGCAACAACCCATTGATGCGAACCGCTACCGCCACATCGACCGATTCCGCCGATGCGATTGAACAGGCCATGGCAGAGTCGTCGGCAGCACCGTCGGCGCCCGCCCCGGACACCCCCCGGCCAGCACCGCTCCCCGCGGAGATCAGTGCCGCCCTGTTACCCTCGCTGGAAGACAGCGGTGACCTGGACGAACGTTTTGACGTCAATGCCCGGGGGGTCGCGGCCGGCAGCTTTTTCGAAGCGCTGGTGCAGGGCACCCGTTATAACGTTGTCGTGCACCCGGAGGTGTCGGCGGTGATTGATCTGCGGCTGAACGGGGTCACCGTGCCGGAAGTCATGGATATTGCGGCTGATGTGTATGGCCTCGATATTCAGCGCAAGGGTCGGTTGTTTCAGGTGGATGCCAACCGCATTCAGACTCGGCTGTTTCCAATTGACTACCTGAACTTTACACGTATGGGCGGGTCCGAAACCCGGGTCAGCTCGGGGCAGGTTACCAACTCCCGGAGCAGTGATGCCGGCACCGGCGACGATAATACGGGCAACGGCGACACCCGAAACCTGGTGGGCACAACCATTTCCACGGAAACCGCCTCGGATTTCTGGCAGGGCATTCAGAACGCTCTGTCCATGATGGTGGGCGGCGGAAACGGACAGCAGGTGATTGTCAATCCGGAAGCGGGGCTGGTAATGGTCCGGGCTGGCGCAAATAAATTGCGATTGGTTGAGGAATATCTCCGCCGCACCGAACTGATCATGCAGCGCCAGGTGATCCTGGAGGCCAGAATCCTTGAAATTGCCCTGAACCAGAGGTATCAGCAGGGCGTCAACTGGTCCGACATCCAGAGTGCTTCGTCGGTGATCGCCAGCGATGGCCTGCCGGCGGAATTTACCGCGCAGTCACTGGCAGGCCAGGCGATTCAGACCACCGACATTGGCGGGTTGTTTTCAGCAACGTTCCGGGAGGGCAGTTTTACCGCGCTGATAGAGTTGCTGGGAACCCAGGGCAACGTGCAGATCCTGTCGAGCCCGCGCATTTCCACCCTCAATAACCAGAAAGCGGTGATCAAGGTGGGAACCGACGAATTCTTCGTCACTGACATTGATTTCGACGAAAATAACTCCGCCATTACCGCGTCGGACAGCACATCAACCTCGGTCGAACTGACGCCGTTTTTCTCCGGGATCTCACTGGATGTGACGCCCCAGATTTCAGAAAACGACATTATCACCCTGCACGTACACCCATCGGTGAGTGAAGTCACCGATCAGGAAAAGGTGATCACCATCGGTGATCAGGACGTTACCCTGCCCCTGGCCAGCAGCACCGTACGGGAAACTGACAGTGTTATCCGGGCGGCGAGTGGCCAGATTGTGGTGATTGGCGGCCTGATCCAGAACACCAGCGAGGACAAGAACTCGGCGGTGCCCTTCTTCAGCGACATCCCGCTGCTGGGTGAGCTGTTCAAACAGCGCAACTTCCAGTCCAGGAAGAGCGAACTGGTGATTCTGCTCAGGCCGGTGGTGGCCGGTCCGACGCAGATGAATGCCGATATTGCCGCCAGTCGTGAGCGCATGAGCGTGCTCAGGGAGCTGCTGGAGTCGTCGCAGTCGGTGACACCCGAACCGGAGAAGGCTCTACGCTAGCATGTACGAAACCCACTTCGGACTGCAGGAAGCACCGTTCGCACTGACGCCTAATACCCGCTACTTCCTGCGGGCGCCCAGCCATGGCGATGCCCTGGAATTACTGCTGGTGGCCCTGAAAGAGCGGGAAGGATTTATCAAGATCTCCGGGGAAGTGGGAACCGGTAAGACCCTGTTGTGCCGTCTGCTTCTGAACCAACTGGAACAGCAGGCGTACACGGCCTACATCCCAAACCCGCACCTGACTCCGGACACCCTGTACGAAGCGGTGGCGGAGGAGCTGGGTGTGGATGTGTCCCGTTGTACCAATACTCACCAGGTGCTCAAGGCACTGAACGAACGCCTGATCGCGTTAGCGATGGAACAGCGCCCGGTTGTGCTGGTGATCGACGAGGCACAGGCCATGCCGGAAGAAACCATAGAAGCCCTGCGCCTGCTCACCAACCTTGAAACCGAGAGCATTCGTCTTTTGCAGGTGGTGCTTTTCGGGCAGCCCGAACTTGATGCGTTGCTCCGGAAAGACAGCCTGCGCCAGTTGCGCCAACGGATCACGTTCCAGTACTGCCTGGCACCCCTGGACCGGCCATCGGTGGCCCACTATCTTCGGCACCGGCTGGCACAGGCGGGCTACAACGGTGGTGACCTGTTTGATACGACGGCGGTGCGGCTGCTGACGCAGGCGTCTGGGGGTATCCCGCGCCTGATCAATATCCTCGCCCATAAAGCCATGCTGGCGGCCTGGGGCCGAGGTGACCGTGGCGTACACCGCCGCCATGTGATTCAGGCGGTCCGGGACACCGACAGCGCGCGGTCGCCGGGCTTGCTGGCGAGGTGGATATGAGCCTGCTGAATGATGCCCTGAGAGCCGCCGAAGCCCGGCAGCAAAGGCCGGACGTGCCCGCTGCCTACGGGGGCGGCGCGGCCGGTCTGCCTCAGGAGCGCCGCTGGGTGATGCCGGTTATGGTGGTGTTGCTCCTGCTACTGCTGTTGGCTTTGGGGTACGTGTTGTTTGTACGAGATAGCGACCAGGCGTCGGTTGCGGTGGCGGGCCGCCCTTCGGAACCTCATGTGCCCAATGCTGCGCCAGCGCCAGCGCCAGCGCCGGAGCCAAAGCCAGAAAGCAAGCCTGAGAAGGCACCAGCAGAAAAACCTGAGCGCCAGGCGGCGCCGGAACCTGCCCCGGTTGCCGGTCCGGCGACGACGGCGTCCTCTGTAAGCATCGAGCCCGACCCAGAACCTGTGTCCGAACCGGTATCTGAGCCTGTGATGGCCGAAAATGCAGCGGACCAGCCCCTTCCCGCATCAGCCACTCCGGCGCCGGCTGTAAACGTAAAACAGGTGCGTGAAACCCCCGAAGCCATTGATCTGCGGGTCAGTCAGCAGCTTTCAGAGCTGCTCCGGGCAGGCCGGGCCGCAGCGGCTGAGCGCACGCTGACAGAGCTGGCCAGTGAGCAACCTGCCGTGGCCAGCCGGGAAGTGTTTGCCCGGCAGATGCTGGTGCAGGGCATGCCCGAGCGGGCCCTGGACTGGTTGCCGGAATCCCTCACCGGGGCGGAGCCCGACCTCCGGTTGCTCAGGGCGCGTGCACTGCTGGCCAGCGGTAGCCTCGAGCGTGCGGTGGCAACACTGGAGCAAGAGGTTCCACCTGTATCGGAGAATATCCAATACCGGGTGACCCTGGCGACCTTGCAACAACAGGCCGGCAACAGCCTCGAGGCGGCCAGGCACTGGTCGTCCCTGATTGCACTGGACGACAGCCGTGCGGCCTGGTGGGTGGGCCTTGCCATTGCCCTGGAAACCCGGGGTGAACTGGCAGGCGCGGTGAAGGCCTACGGCCAGGCTGCCCTGTTGCCAGGCTTGCCGCCGTCGCTGGCGGACTATGTTCGCGAACGCTTGAAACGGCTACGGGCGGGATGATGACAACGGAACCGAAGAAAAAAGTCCGGCTGGGGGATCTGCTGGTCCAGAACGACGTCATCACGGAACAGCAGTTGATGACGGCGCTTCGGGAGCAGAAGACGACGGGCCGCAAGCTCGGCAAGACGCTGACGGACCTCGGCTATGTCGACGAGGACAACCTCCTCAATATTCTGTCCCGCCAGTTGCAGGTGCCCTTCGTTCAGCTTCGCCATTACCAGTTCAACAATGACCTGGTCAAGAAGCTGCCGGAAGCCATGGCTCGCCGGTTCCGCAGTATTGTGCTCGCCGAGCAGGGCGGAGAGCTGCTGGTGGGCATGGCCGACCCGCTGGATATTTTTGCCTACGACGAGCTGGTCCGGATTCTCAAACAGCCGATCAAGCAGGCCGTGGTCCGCGAAAGCGAATTGCTCAGCACGCTGGATCTGGTGTATCGGCGAACCGATGAAATTGCCTCTCTGGCCGAGGAACTGGAAGACGAACTGGGGGACGATGCCTTCGATCTGGCGGATCTGTCGGCGCAGTCCGAGAGTGCCGAGGCACCGGTGGTCAAACTGCTCCAGACCCTGTTCGAGGATGCGGTACAGGCCCGCAGTTCGGATATTCACATTGAGCCGGATGAAACCGTGGTGCGCATACGTCAGCGCATTGACGGCGTATTGCAGGAACAGGTGATGAAGGAAAAGCGGGTGAACGCCGCGCTGGTTCTTCGCCTGAAGCTGATGGCCGGCTTGAACATCTCGGAAAAACGCATGCCCCAGGATGGCCGGTTTAACGTGCGGGTGAAGGGCCGGAGCATTGACGTGCGGGTATCGACCATGCCGGTGCAGTTTGGTGAGTCTGTGGTTATGCGCCTGCTGGACCAAAGCCAGGGGCTATTGAACCTGGACGGAACCGGCATGCCGACGCGGTTGCTGGAACGCTTCCGTCGCACCATCAAGCGGCCTCACGGTATGATCCTGGTGACCGGGCCCACCGGTAGCGGCAAAACCACCACGCTCTATGGCGCCCTGACGGAACTGAACCACCCGGAAGTGAAAATCATCACCGCCGAAGATCCGGTGGAATACCGGCTCCCCCGGATTACCCAGGTACAGGTAAACCCCAGAATTGGCCTGGAGTTTTCCAATGTGTTGCGAGCGGCCCTGCGCCAGGACCCCGACATCATCCTGGTTGGCGAGATGCGTGACCAGGAGACCGTGGAAATTGGTTTGCGCGCGGCCATGACCGGCCACCTGGTGCTGTCGACACTGCACACCAACGATTCCATTAGCAGCGCTCTGCGACTGATCGATATGGGCGCTGAGCCTTTCCTTGTGGCCAGTTCCCTGTTGGCCGTGGTTGCCCAGCGGCTGGTCCGGCGGGTATGTGAGAACTGTTCGGAAGAATACCAGCCGACCGAACAGGAGCAGGTATGGCTGAAGGGCTTTGATCTGGCCCCCCTGGATCTCGAGGCCGGATTCGTTCATGGCCGCGGCTGTTATCAATGCAGCAACACCGGATACAAAGGCCGGCTCGGTGTTTACGAGATGCTGGAGATGAATGAGGCCATGCTGGACGCCCTGCGGCGCGAGGACGTGGCCGGGTTTACCCGGGAGGCCAGAACAAGCGATCTGTACCGGCCGCTGGGGCTGTGCGCGATGGACTATGCCCTGCAGGGCGTGACCACCCTGGAAGAGGTCGCCCGGGTAGCCGCCACCTCGGAAGGTGACTGGTCAGGCGTGGACGACCTGCCCGCACCGGACCTGCCTATCGGAGGTGATGCCTGATGCAGTTCAGTTACCGTGGGAGGGACAATCGTGGCGCCGTTCAGCAGGGCTTGCTGGCCGCCGCCAATGCCGATGCAGCGGCCTCCGAACTGATGCGCCGGGGTATTACCCCGCTGACGATTCAGGAGCAGGCTGCGAAAGAATCCCTGAGTGACCGGTTCAGCAAGCTGCCACTGTTTCGCAGGGCCATTACGCTGGATGAACTGATCGTGTTCTGCCGGCAGATGCATGCGCTCACCAAGGCGGGCATACCACTGATCCGGACCATGCGAGGGCTGGCCGAGACATCACGATCGCCGGAGCTGGCGGAGGTGTTGGAAGACGTCACCTCCCGGCTGGAAGGTGGTAACACCATGGCGACCGCGATGCAGGCCCACCCGCGGGTATTTTCAGACCTGTTTATCGCGATGATCCATGTTGGTGAGAACACCGGCATGCTGGACGACGCCTTCAAACGGCTTTCCAGTATTCTTGAACTTGAGCGGGATACCCGGCGCCGCCTGAAACAGGCCATGCGCTACCCCACCTTTGTGATGGTGGCGTTGCTAGCGGCGTTGATGGTGGTGAACTTCCTGGTCATTCCGAAGTTCGCCTCGGTATTCAACAAACTGGGCGCGGACTTGCCGTTTCTGACGCAGATCCTGGTCGGCACCTCCAATTTTCTGCTGGGTTACTGGTACATCTTGTTATTTGGGCTGGCTGCGGGCGGATTGTTGATCCGTCAGTGGAAGCAGACCGAGCAGGGTCGCCTGACCTGGGACCGTTACAAGCTACGGATTCCGATCATCGGGCCCTTGCTGGAGCTGATTACCCTGAGCCGGTTTGCCCGAAACTTCGCCACCATGCTCAGCGCCGGTATGCCGGTGACCCAGGCTTTAACGGTGGTGGCTGACGCCACGGACAATGCCTGGATTGCGAGACACATCAAGGACATGCGGCTGGGCATCGAGCGTGGCGAGAGCCTGTTGCGCACCGCCCGGCAAAGCCAGATGTTCACCCCCCTGATCCTGCAGATGATTGCCGTCGGGGAGGAAACCGGTTCCGTGGACGACATGCTCAATAACGTCGCGGATTTTTACGATGAGGACGTGGACTACGGCCTGAAACGGCTGGCGGAATCCATCGAGCCCATCCTGATTGTGGCCATGGGCATCCTGGTGCTGATTCTGGCACTGGGCGTGTTCCTCCCGATCTGGGACCTGGGCTCTGCCGCCATGGGACGGGGTTGAGTGCGGCCCTGGACGCTGGGAGCGGAGGCCAGCCGGCTGGCCAATGCGCGACGGCTGCGTTTTGCCATTGTATTGATCCTTCTGGCCGTGCTGGCCTGGGTTCTGTTCAGTGTGCTGGAACGCGAGGTGAGACGGGTGGAAGAACAATCCGTGGCGCTGGTACTGAGCCAGCTCCGGTCGGCGCTGGTGATCAAGGGCGCGGAAGTGATGCTTGGCGGCAATGACAGCCTGGCGGACTATCAGGGCATTAACCCGGTAGCACTGGCGACGCAGCACTGGCGCCATTATCAGGGTCGCTGCCAGGGCGGCGGTCCTGATTCGGGGAACTGGTGCTTCTGGGCCCGGGAACGAACGGACAGCAGGGCGCGGGAAACCGGCTGGTTAATCTATAACCCGAGACAGCCGATAACCATAGATGGATGGGCAGAGGCATCGGGAGCATTGCGCGCCTGGTCTGTCACGACCGACTTTGTGGATCACAACGGCAATGGCCGGCGTGAGCGGGAAGAGCGATTGACGGGGTTGAGGCTGTCGCCGGCACCGTTACCAGGCGCATTGGCGAACGTGCCCGAGGGCAACCGTTGATGACAGTAAGGCAGCAACTGACAAGAGGCAGTGTTATGGCACACCACAAGAACACACGGCGGCATCGTGGCTTTACCCTGATTGAGCTGGTGGTTGTGATTGCAATCCTGGCCATCCTGGCGGCGTTCGCACTGCCGAGATTTGCCCAGCTTTCCGAGCAGGCCCACGAGTCGACCATCCGTGCCACCTCCGGTGCCCTGGCGGCGGGTGTGGCCCTGGCCAAAACCCAGTGGGTCTCGAACGGATTCACCAGTGCCACCACGAATGTGGTGGGCTTTGGCAATGACGACGTCGATGTCAGCGACGAAGGCTGGGCTACGTCGGTGGCGTCGAACGATACCAGTGCCAGCATGTCAGCCGCCAAATGCCAGGAAGTCTGGCTGGGGGTGTTGCAGTCCAATGCCCCGAGAGTGACCGGCGCGGATTCTGAATACACCATCACGGCCCCGAACGGTGATTGTGTCTTCACCTACGAACCGGACGGACAGGGTAGCACCATTGCCTACGATGCCGACACCGGCGACATTTCAACCACGATTAACTGATCAACCAACGCGTGAGAACGGAGTAAGACGATGAATATGATGAATGCAATAGCACCGAAGAAGAACAAGGGCTTCACCCTGATCGAGTTGGTCATGGTGATTGTG
Organism: uncultured Marinobacter sp.; assembly: GCA_966210405.1. Classification (GTDB taxonomy): domain Bacteria; phylum Pseudomonadota; class Gammaproteobacteria; order Pseudomonadales; family Oleiphilaceae; genus Marinobacter. The sequence goes on along the minus strand of CBIHLH010000009.1, from coordinate 29,220 downwards.
ATTCTGGGCATTCTGGCGGCGTTTGCGTTGCCGAGGTTCGCGGATTTCGGAGGCGACGCCAGAACTGCGACGATCAACGGAGCTGTGGGTGGAGTGCGATCTGCCGCTTCTATCGCACATTCACGTTGGCTTGCAAATGGTGATAACTCTGCAGCCTCCGTTACGCTAGATGGAGTTTCGATTGTTATGGACGCTACCAATGGATTTCCGGCAGCAACGGATGACGGCATCGGTGCGGCGGCACAACTCAGCGATGAGTTCGATCTCACAGGTGGCGTGATCTCTCTTACAAACGCGGACGGAACGCTTTACACAGATTGTGATTTTGCCTACTCAGCTACGAATGGAACTGTGAGCAACATTGAGGACAACTGCGAAACACTCACACCCTAAGGGAGAGGTCCAATGGGGTGTTGGAAAGTCGTAGGTCGGATTAGCGTAGCGTAATCCGACGCCTCTGCATTGCGATGAACCTGTGTCGGGTTACGCTTTGCTAACCCGACCTACGTTGTTGTGTCGTCGGGATTTTGGGAGGGTTTAGTGCAATGACAGCCGCTCCGAGGTCATCGGGGTTCACCCTGGTTGAACTGGTGATGGTCATCATCCTGGTGGGCGTCCTCTCGGTCCTGGGCGTTGGCCTGTTTACCCGGAGTTCCGCTTTCGCTCCCCTGTTGGCGACCCAGCAACTCGCCTCCGCCACGTTGCTTGCCCAGCAGGCAGCACTGGCGGGGAACCCTGCCAATACCCTGACAGTGGTGCAAACCGCCGGTGAGTTTCGCTTTGAAGTGGGGGCGGGCACCGGCAATCCCCGGGTCTTCACGCTGCCAAGGGAAGGGACGTCGATCGCCGGCTACAGCGGGCCACTGCTGCTCACCTTCAATGACCGGGCTGAACTGGGTTCCGGCACGGACATCAGCATTGCGTTCGTGGGGGACAGCAGCTTTCAGACCTGCATCAGTTCCCTGGGCGCGGTGTATGCCGGGAGTTGCCAATGATGAGGCGGCGGTCCGGGGGTGCGACCCTGGTGGAGCTGGTGATCACCATCGTGATTATCAATGTTGCCATCGCCGGCGTGGTGGGGGCGTTTGCGCTGTTGGTGGGGCGCAGCGCCGACCCGCTCAATCAGACCCGGGCAATCGCCCTGGCACAACTCTACGCGGATGAAATCCTGGCCCGGCGGTACGACGATAGCACTCCGCCCGGGGGCGTTCCGCGCTGGAGCGGCTGTACCATTAACACAGAGGAGGCATCACGGGCGAACTACGACGATGTGGATGATTATCAGGCCATATCCGGCGGGCCGCCCACCGATGCTGCCGGCGTCTCTCTGGATGCGACCGCCTACCAGGGCTTTACGGTCAGTATCTCGGTGGCCTGCGCCGGCGCCGAGGTGGCACTGCCAGACATCGATGCCAAGCGTGTCGACATCACCATTCAGGATCCTTCGGGCAACGCTTATCTGTTCACGCTGTACCGGGCGAATTACTGATGCGTGGGGTCAAGGGTTTCACGTTGATTGAGCTGATCATGGTGATTGTCCTGCTGGCCATCGTCGCAACGGTCTCGGTGCAATTCGTGGCGTTGTCTACCCGTGGCGCGCTGGATCTGGGCGCCCGGCAGCAGAGAGCACTCCAGGGAGTGGTGATCGGTGAGCAGATTTCCCGGCAGTTGCGGGAAGCGTTTCCGCTATCGGTCCGGGTCAGCGGGTCCTGTCTGGAGTGGCTGCCCTTGCTGGGGGCCACCAATTACATTCAGCGGACCCAGGGACCGGGATTCGACAAGATCGCTGTTGTTCCGTTTAACCCGGTACCACCGGTTGGCAGCCGGATGGTCATTTATGGTTATGGCACGGGCACGGGAGAACTCTATGAAAACACCGGACCAGGGCCGGTGTCGCCCCCGGCCACTGCGATATCCGCGAGCCAGGTAACACTGGGCAGTAGCCACCGGTTCACCCAGCAGTCCCCCGAGCGCAGGCTCTTTGCCGTGGGCGCGCCAGTCAGCATCTGCCAGAGTGGGCGCATGCTCTACCGTTATACCGGGTATGGCCGCAGTGAAACCCAGGTGTCACCACCGACCGGAGGAAGTCGGGCGGTCATGTCCACCAACCTGGCCGGCCCGGTAAATTTCAGCGTGACACCGCCGTCGCTTCAGCGGGCCGCCGTGGTGGCGTTCACCCTGACACTGCAGGACTACACAACCGGCAGCAATGAGGTCACGACAACGGTGCAGGAGGTCCAGATTCGCAATGTGCCCTGAACGATCTCTCTCGAACCAGCGCGGTGCTGGCCTCCCCATCGCGATCTTTATCATAACGGTGCTGGCGCTGGTGGTGATCGGCATGGCTCAGCTCCAGCAGGGCTCCGGCGAAGCCGTGAGTTTGCAGATCCAGTCCCAGCGGGCTTTCTTTGCGGCGGAAAGCGGCGCCCAGGTGGCGGTGACCGATGTGCTTTATCAGGGCAGGGCCTGTCCCTCCGGCGGGAGCAACTGGAGCATCAATTTCACCGAATCAGCGCTGGCGGGGTGCATGGCCCGATTGACGTGCTCCCCCGAGGACGCCTCGCAGGTGGATGGCGGCGGTGGCAATACGCTCTACACCATCGAGAGTCGTGGATTGTGCGGCAGTGGTGCCGATCAGGCTGAACGAGTGGTGGAGGTGCGGGTACGATGACGCGACCGGGTTCAGTTTTAATTCGATGGGCGCTGCTGGCCATGCTGCTGGTATTTGCTTCGCCCCTGTGGGCCGCCAATTGTACGGCGGTATTCAGTGACCCGGATGGCACCAACTCAAATCTCCAGGCTGCTGGTAATACGCTGGATCTCAGCGGGGTGCCGTTTGCCAATAACCCCTGGCCCGCCTCGGGGGGCACACCGCTTTCAAGCGGTGATTACTACTATTCCGCAGACAACCTGGGGAACAACTACCGGCTGAACGTTGCCAACGGCGCCACGGTAAGGATTTTCGTGAACGGTTCCCTTACAGTGGGCAACAATTTCGAGCTCAACCGGAATGGCGAGGCCAGTCAGTTACTGCTGGTCGTCGACGGCAACTTCTCCACAGGAAACAACCCGGTGATCAACGGGCTTGTCTATGCCTCCGGCTCAATAAACATCGGAAACAATGCCGATATTACCGGCGGATTGGCCGCCGGCGGTGCGATTGCTGTTGGAAATACGGAGCCGACGGCGGATTACAGTGGCGTCGGGCAGGGGCTGTTGGCTGGGCTTTGCACGCCCCCGGTTGAGTTATCGGCTAATGGGCAGACGGCTGGGCCGGTTGTCGTTGGGGCGGGGGAAAACGTTCTGTTGAGCGTTGCTGGCTCGGGTTGTCCGCCTGATGGGTTTTTTACCTATCAGAAGTGGGCGGATCGCTGGACCTTGGCTGGAGATCCGGTCCCACCAATGGAATTTAGCGCCTCTCCGCTTTGTAGTCGCTCGCCAGTTACCCGCATGGTGACTTTTGATGAGCCTGGCGACTACACCGTGCAATTTGAGTCGCTCTACCGTGAGTGTGTATTTTTCTTCATAGAAATTTGTTCTGGCAATCGTTTTTTTGGCACAGACAGCATAGTGATTCGAGTGGCCTCGAACGCAATTGACCACTTCGAAATAATCCACGACGGCGTGGCGCTCACCTGCCAGCCGGAAACCGTGACGATCCGCGCCTGTGCCGACGCGGCCTGTGACAGTCCGGCGGGGCTGTTTACCGATCCGGTCATTGCGACCCTGGCGCCCGAGAGTGGTTGGGTGACTGGCAACCCGGTAACGTTCACTGGCGGTGTCGGTCAGGCGACGCTACAGAATACCACCGGTGGCGTGGTGCCGCTTGATGTGGTTGGCTCCCAGCCGTCCACCCGGCCACAGTCGGTGACCCTGTGCGACAACGGCAGTGGCACGCTGTCTTCGGCAAACTGCAACCTGGCGTTTTTCGAGTCGGGATTGGCGTTCGATGTACCGAACCTGCTGTCGCACCGCCCATCCGGGCCGGTGGAAATCCGGGCGGTCCGTCAGGACCCGCAAACCCAGGCCTGTGTGCCAGCCTTTGAGAATGTTCAGAAAACGGTCCGGTTCTGGTCCGGCTACGTGGATCCGGGCCCCAATGGCCGGCCCGTCAGCCGGCCGTTGACGGTTAACGGTACCGAGGTCAGCGGGGATTCGGCGGCACCCACCGATCTGATGCTGGGCTTCGGGCCGGGGGGCATCGCTGAGGTGGACGTCACCTATCCGGATGCCGGCCAGGTGACGCTGGATGCCCGCTATGTCGGATCGCCTGCCACCAATGACGATGGCCTGGTGATGCCGGGCGCAGACAGTTTCATCAGTGTACCTGCCGGGTTGTGCGTCAGTGCCGCCGGTGAATGCCCTGCGGGCGATGACAGCTGCCCGGTGTTTGTCCGGGCGGATGAGGTCTTTGAGTTATCGTTGACGGCGGTGGGGTGGGAGAGTGCCGGCGATACCGACCTGTGCCAGGGCAATCCGGTAACGCCCAACTTCCGGTTACTGGACATCCCTTTGACGTCTGCGGTGATGGCCCCCGCCGGAGGCAGGGAGGGCAGCTTCAACCCGGTCAGTTACACGCATGCCCGTTCAGCGGACGCCACCACAAGGGTCGATGCGCGGGTCTCGGAAGTGGGGGTGTTTGAATTCACCGCCGTGCCGAACGCAGGCAGCTACTTGGGGCTATCGGTCGATGGCGGCACCAGTCCGCCCGTCGGCCGCTTTTACCCGGACCGGTTCCGTGTCTCCGTGGACCCGGGAGAGTTGGACGCGGGCTGTACCGCCGCATCGCCCTATACTTACACGGGGCAGGATTTTGACTGGTTTACCACGCCCGCCTTACAGATCGAGCCGCTATCGGTGCTCGGCGCGCCCACGGAAAACTACACCGAGCCCGGATTTCAGCGCCTGACACCGACCGGGGTGGCTCGCAGCTTTCCCACTCAGGACCGTATTGCCACGGATGCCAGCGGTGCGCCGATGGTACTTGAGCGAACCTTTTCGGATGGTGCCGTTTCTGTACTGGCGCCCGGCCTGCTGCAGTACCAGTACGCCCCGGGCGACACCTTCCGTTATACCAAGACCCCGGATACCCGCGTGACACCGTTTAGCCCCGAGCTGGAATTTCAGGTTAACAGTGTGACCGACAGCGATGGGGTGAATGCCAGCGCCGCGCCCTATGAGTTCACGCCGGAGGCCGATTTTCCGATTCGCTATGGGCGGCTGGCGATGGAGAATGTCTACGGGCCGGAAACCCTTGCGGCACTGCAGATGCCCTTCCGGTTGGAGTACTGGGACGGTGGTCGGTACATCCTCAACACCGACGACAGTTGTACGCCCTGGACAACGACAACGATTGCCGGTACTGCGGATCATCATACCCTGGTGCCCGATGCCGGCACGTTCACCGCTGGTGAAGCGCAACCGCTGGTACTGAAGCCCGATGGTTCCCGGGGCACCGATACCCTGGTCTGGAACCTTGCCGACTGGCTCAGGGAGGACATGAATGGCGATGGCGGCCTGGACGATCCATCGGCCACGGCCACCTTCGGCGTTTACCGGGGCCATGACCGGGTTATCTACTGGCAGGAGAAGCCTTAATCCTCCTCATGCTCCGGATGATCCAGCCCCAGCTCATTGATCTTCCGGGTCAGCGTATTCCTTCCCCAGCCCAGCAGAATTGAGGCATCCCGCCGTCGCCCGCCGGTGTGCTTGAGGGCGGTTTCGATCATGATCTTTTCGAACTCCGGCACGGCGGTATCGAGAATGCCATTCCGGCCCCGCTTCAGTTCCTGATCAGCCCAGTTTTTCAGGCCCTCCTGCCAGGTGGCGCCCGTGGTGGGCGCCTCGGCCTGGTGCAGCAGCTCCGGCGGCAGGTCATCAATATGGATCTCTCGCCCACTGGCCATGACCGTGAGCCAGCGGCAGGTGTTTTCCAGTTGCCGAACATTGCCGGGCCAGGGCAGGGTGGTCAGGTACTCTTCCGACTCGGGCCGCAGGACTTTCGGTTCCACGGCCAGTTCCTTGGCGGCCCGCTTCAGGAAATACTGCATCAGTCGCGGGATGTCCTCCCGGCGTTCAGCCAGTTTCGGCAGGTGCACCCGGATGACATTGAGACGGTGGAACAGGTCTTCCCGGAAGGTGCCCCCCTGAACCAGCTTTTCCAGGTCCTGGTGCGTGGCCGCGATGATTCGGACATCCACCTTGATCGGAGTGGTGCCGCCTACCCGATAAAACTCGCCATCGGCCAGAACCCGTAACAGTCGGGTCTGGGTATCGGCGGGCATGTCACCGATCTCATCCAGGAACAGGGTGCCGCCGTTGGACTGTTCGAAACGGCCCTGGCGGGCGGCTGCGGCGCCGGTAAAGGCGCCTTTCTCGTGGCCAAACAGTTCGGACTCAATCAGGTCCTTGGGAATGGCCGCCATGTTAAGGGCGATGAACGGGTGTTTGGCCCGAGGGCTGTGGTTGTGCAATGCCTGGGCGACCAGTTCCTTGCCGGTGCCGCTCTCACCGTTGATCAACACGGTGATGTTGGAGTGCGACAGTCGGCCAATGGCACGAAACACTTCCTGCATCGCCGGCGCTTCGCCAATGATCTCGGTATTTCGCTGGGCACTTTCCGCCTGGGGCTCCGTGCTGGCGCGTTTCTCATGACTGTGGGCGACGGCTCTTTTGACCAGGGCAACGGCGTCGTCCACATCAAAGGGCTTGGGAAGGTATTCAAAGGCACCGGTCTGGTAACTGGTGACGGCGCTCTCCAGGTCGGAATGGGCGGTCATGATGATCACCGGGATATCCGGGTGAACGTCCACGATCTGCGAGAGCAGGGTGATGCCGTCGACGCCGGGCATCCGGATATCGCTGATGATGGCGTCGGGCTGTTCATGCTCCAGCCGCATCATGATGCTCTCGCCGCTGTCGAAAACCCGGGGCTGCAGTCCGGCCTGATTAAGGGCGCGCTCCAGCACCCAGCGAATACTGCGATCGTCGTCTATGATCCAGACGTTTGCCGGTTGGCTCATGGGGTGTCCTCCAGAGGCAGGAAGATGATGAAGTCGGTCTGACCGGGTTCGCTTTCGCATTCAACCAGGCCATGGTGCTGACCAATGATGCTTTGGGTAATGGACAGGCCAAGGCCAGTGCCACTGGCCCGCCCGCTGATCATTGGGTAGAAAATGTTCTGTAACAGGTCTGGTGGAATGCCGGGACCGTTGTCGACCACATCCACCCGGCACACCAGCCGGTGGCGCTTGTGGCCGATGGTGAACTGGCGCAGGGCACGGGTACGGAACGTGATGGTTGGCGGGCTCTCGTCCTGCTGCCCGGCCTGGTTCTCAAAAGCGGCTTCCATGGCGTTGCGGGCGATGTTCAGGAACGCCTGGATCAACTGCTCTTTGTCGCCCCGGAACTCTGGCAGGCTGGGGTCGTAGTCCCTCAGGAACAGTACCCGTCCTTTGCTCTCGGCTTCCAGCAGGGTGCGGACGCGCTCAAGCACTTCGTGGATATTGGTCGGTGCCAGTTGCAGGGCCTTATTGGGGCCAAGCATACGATCCACCAGGCTGCGCAGGCGATCGGCTTCGTCAATGATGACGCGGGTGTATTCCCGCTGATCCTCGCTGTTCAGCTCCCGGTCCAGGAGCTGGGCAGCGCCGCGAATGCCGCCCAGAGGGTTTTTGATCTCATGGGCCATGCCCCGCACCAGTATACGGGTGGTTTCCTGCTGGGAGATGATGTCTTCCTCCCGGCTAATACGGAGCAGGCGGTCCCGGGGCTGGATTTCGATCAGCAGCTCAGTGGGGACCAGGCTTATCGGCGATACCGAGTAATCCACCGTCAGGCGCGAGCCGCTGGTGAGCGTGAACTCTGCTTCGCGCCGGGTGTAGGACTGGCCGTTACCGGCGGCGGCATGCAGTGTGTTCAGGGCATCTTCGGAATCCATCAGGAGGTCGCTGAAAGGCAAGCCCTGGCTGCGGGTTATGCTGGTCTCGAACAGACTTTCGGCAGCCGGATTCAGGTAACGGATTCTCAGATCGTCTTCCAGCACCAGTACAGCGGTTGTCAGACTGTCCAGCATGCTTTTGTAGCCGATCGCGTTGGCGGAAGAGAGAGCCATGGGTGAATCCTGTTGGTTCGACATAGTCACTGCCTCCGGGCTTTTGCAAAAAGCGAACCACATTGGAACGAACGCAAAAATGAGTGGGCCAGGGGCGAGCGCAGGGGCTAACTGGCGGTCAGGCATGCCGTAAGCTGGTGCATAGGAAAAAAGCACGCCCGGACAACCGGGGTTTTCGCCCCGTTGCTGGTCAGAGTATGGCGCTTTTAGAGTGCGCGCGCACCAAAATAGTGCGCGTAAGGCGGCTCAGTTCAATACGGAGGGACGGTGAACCGTGAATGTGATGGAGGGGCCGGTTTTAACCTGGACACCGTTTTCATCGACGATATGGAGCCCGGCTTCATGGGTTCCGCGGAAGACATTATTGACCGTGAGGGTGCCCGAGGCGGACTGGCCGATCGGCTGGCCATCAAGGGTGACCTCGTACTTGTGATCGGGCCGGAGCCTGGGCGTGCTTTGCACTTCAAACCGTATGTCGCCACTGCCGCTGTGGAAGGCCTGATTGTTCTGGGGGTAGACGAATGACAGACTTTGGTAAACGGAACCTTCGCGTTTTACTTCCTCCCGGAGTTTGTCGGATTCCATGACGTTCTCGGGTTTTGGCAGGGTTACCGTGGTGACGGGCTTTACGGTAATGGCTTCAGCACCCTCGGAGGGCTCGTCAGAGAAGGTGACGTTGCCCTGAGCGTCAACGTTGCGGTAAACCTCGGCCAACGCCGGGCCAGACAACAGTACGAACAGCCCGGTTACGAATACACGCCTTGGATTCATAGGGACAACCTGTGGTGGTGTTTTGTTCGATTATCAATGGGCTTCCTGAGCATTTCAACGGACAACCGGCGTGATGTTCGTTACATATCGTTAACTGCGGCATTCATGTGCCCCTGTTCACAAAAAAAGCCCCGCTCGGGAGCGGGGCTTTTTGTACATCCCGACGTGCGGGCTTGGCTTAGCAGGAGTAGTACAACTCGAACTCAACCGGGTGCGTGGTCATGTTCAGACGCTCAACTTCACCGCGCTTCAGGTTGATGTAGCCGCCAATCATGTCTTCCGTAAACACGCCGCCGCGGGTCAGGAACTCATGGTCTTCCTGCAGGCAGTCCAGGGCCTCGGCCAGAGTCTCGGCCACCTTGGGAATGCTGATAGCCTCTTCCTTCGGCAGGTCGTACAGGTCCTTGTCCATGGCATCGCCTGGGTGGATCTTGTTCTGGATACCGTCCAGGCCGGCCATCATCAGGGCCGCGAAGGCCAGGTACGGGTTGGCAGCCGGGTCCGGGAAGCGCACTTCGATGCGACGGGCCTTCGGGCTGTTCACGTACGGGATACGGATGGATGCAGAACGGTTGCGGGCGGAGTAGGCCAGCATGACCGGTGCTTCGTAACCCGGAACCAGGCGCTTGTAGCTGTTGGTGGCCGGGTTGGTGAACGCGTTGATCGCCTTGGCATGCTTGATCACACCGCCAATGTAGTACAGGGCGGCCTCGCTCAGGCCTGCGTAGCTGTCGCCGGCAAACAGGTTCTTGCCATCCTTGCTCAGGGACATGTGTACGTGCATGCCGGAACCGTTGTCACCCACTACCGGTTTGGGCATGAAGGTGGCGGTTTTGCCGTAGGCGTGGGCAACGTTGTGTACGCAGTACTTGAGGATCTGTACTTCGTCGGCCTTGCGAGTCAGGGTGTTGGCACCAACGCCGATTTCACACTGGCCGGCGGTGCCGACTTCGTGGTGGTGTACCTCAATCTCAAGACCCATGGATTCCATGGCGGCACACATGGCGCCCCGCAGGTCGTGCAGGCTGTCGACCGGGGGAACCGGGAAGTAACCGCCTTTCACGCCCGGACGGTGGCCGATGTTGTTGCGCTCGAAATCTTCGCCGGATACCCAGGCGGCTTCTTCGGAGTAGAGCTCGTACATGGCGCCCTTCATATCCACGGCCCACTTGGCGGAGTCGAAGATGAAGAATTCCGGCTCGGGGCCAAACAGGGCACCATCAGCGATGCCGGTGGACTTCAGGTACTCTTCCGCGCGGCGGGCAACGGAGCGCGGATCACGCTCGTAACCCTGCATGGTGGACGGCTCCACGATGTCGCAGGTGATGTTAATAGTGGTTTCTTCGGTGAACGGGTCCAGTACGGAGGTGGCATCGTCCGGCATCAGGATCATGTCGGATTCGTTGATGCCTTTCCAGCCGGCGATAGAGGAACCATCGAACATCTTGCCGTCGGCGAAAAAGTCTTCATCGACTTCGCTGGCGGGCAGGGTAACGTGCTGCTCTTTGCCGCGGCTGTCGGTGAAGCGCAGGTCAACCCATTTGACTTCGTGTTCTTTGATCAAATCAACTGTCTTGGACATTGTGCATGCTCCGTAAGTTATACCGCACACGCGGCTGCATTCATGTTCTGGGTGCCGGATCGTTCAGAATGGCTGAATTCCGATCAGTTTCTCAGGTTCGCGCAGCTTAACAAAAGCGGCCACGACTTACCTGCACATTTCGGCTGCATTCCTCAAAGCAAGGCGCTTGCCAATTTTTGGGGCACGGGCCGCAACGGCTCAGCCACAAGGGTTCGAGCGATAGCTGGGGCGCATTTTTTGTGGCTTGCAGTGTTCGGTGCACCGGAGTTGCGCACCAAAAAAGTGCGCATCCATTCGGAAGTGCACAAAAACGGTGCGCCATGCCGATGCGAATAGGCGTATTTCTTCATATTAACGACACAGACTTTTCGATATACTGCGCGCCGCTTCATTTTATACCCTGCTGCTTTTCCGGTGCCAATGTCGGAAATGCCTGGTGGGGCGCCGGGCCTGCCGGTCCAGGTGAATGAATTCATTTTACGGATTTGAGACGGCATGCGCGGGCCTTCCCTGCGACCCACCCTCTCAGGTCATTGAGTGCATGCCGCAGGATTATTTTTGTGATTGATAAACTACGTAATATCGCCATTATTGCCCACGTTGACCATGGTAAGACCACGCTGGTAGACAAGCTGTTGCGCCAATCCGGCACGCTGGATCGCAAGGAGCTCGAAAACGAGCGGGTCATGGACTCCAATGATCAGGAGAAAGAACGGGGCATTACCATCCTGGCCAAGAACACGGCCCTGAAATGGAACGGCTACGACATCAACATCGTTGACACCCCCGGGCACGCGGATTTCGGCGGCGAAGTCGAGCGCGTGATGAGCATGGTGGATTGCGTGTTGCTGGTGGTGGATTCGATCGACGGCCCGATGCCACAAACACGTTTTGTGACCCAGAAGGCCTTTGCGGCCGGCCTGCGCCCCATCGTGGTGGTCAACAAAATTGACCGCCCCGGTGCTCGTCCGGACTGGGTTGTGGATCAGGTTTTCGATCTCTTTGACAACCTGGGTGCGACCGACGAGCAACTGGACTTTCCCATTGTGTTCGCCAGCGCCCTCAACGGCATTGCCGGCATGGACCACGAAAACCTGGACGACAACATGGATGCCGTGTTCCAGGCCATTGTTGATCATGTGCCTGCGCCGGATGTCGATCCCGATGGCCCGTTCCAGATGCAGATCTCCCAGCTGGATTACAACAGCTTCCTGGGTGTGATCGGCATCGGCCGCATCGCGCGCGGCAAGGTCAAGACCAACTCGCCGGTAACGGCAATTGGTGCCAGCGGCAAGAAGCGCAATGGTCGTATCCTCAAGATCATGGGGCACTCCGGCTTGCAGCGTGTGGAAGTCGACGAGGCCCAGGCTGGCGATATTGTCTGTATCAGTGGTATGGACGAGCTGTTTATCTCCGATACCCTGTGTGACCAGGCCAACGTTGAGGCCCTGCCGGCGCTTACGGTGGATGAGCCGACCGTGTCCATGACCTTTCAGGTAAACGACTCACCGTTTGCAGGCAGGGAAGGCAAATACGTCACCAGCCGGAACATCAAGGAGCGCCTGGAGAAGGAACTTCTGCACAACGTGGCATTGCGCGTTGAAGAAGGTGAGTCAGCGGACAAGTTCAAGGTGTCCGGCCGTGGTGAGCTGCACCTTTCCGTGCTGATCGAGAACATGCGTCGCGAGAACTTCGAGCTGGCGGTCGGTCGTCCGGAAGTTGTGATCAAGGAAGTGGATGGCGTCAAGCAAGAGCCGTACGAAAATGTCATCGTCGACATTGAAGAGCAGCACCAGGGCCCGATCATGGAGCAAATGGGGCTGCGCAAGGGTGATCTGACCAATATGGTTCCGGATGGCAAGGGGCGCATGCGTCTTGAGTACACCATTCCGGCCCGTGGCCTGATCGGCTTCCGGAATACCTTCCTGACCATGACCTCCGGTACCGGTATTCTGACCTCCACCTTCAGCCATTATGGCCCGATCAAGGTGGGTGATGTTACCAGCCGCCAGAATGGTGTTCTGGTGTCCATGGCGACGGGTACCGCCCTGACCTACTCGCTGGAAACCCTGCAGAGTCGTGGCAAGCTGTTCCTGGATCCGGGTCAGGAAATCTACGAAGGTCAGCTTTGTGGTATCCACAGCCGGGACAACGATCTGGTGATTAACCCCACCAAGGGCAAGAAGCTCGACAACATGCGTGCCTCTGGCAAGGATGAAGTCATCGGACTGGTACCGCCAGTCAAGTTCACTCTGGAGCAGGCGCTGGAATTCATTGACGGCGACGAGTTGGTGGAAGTGACCCCGAAATCGATCCGCCTCCGGAAGAAGCTTCTCACTGAAAACGAGCGTAAGCGCGCGAACAAGAAGTAACCTGAAAACCGGGTTGAAAACGAAAATGAAAACGGGGCCGGATGAAAATTTCATCCGGCCCCGTTTTCATCTGACCCCTTTTTCATACAAACTTCGGAAGCATGTCTATTCCGGAGTAACCCCATGCTGACTCTTTACCCCGAAATCAAACCAGGTGCCCAGCACCGCATTGCGGTTGACCCACCCCACGAGCTGTACGTTGAGGAAAGCGGTAATCCCGACGGAATCCCGGTGCTTGTTGTCCATGGCGGTCCGGGCGGTGGCTGTGAAGACTACCATCGCCGATTTTTTGATGCCGAACGATTCCGGATCATCCTGATGGACCAGCGTGGCGCCGGGCGTTCGACGCCGCTCGCCGCGCTGGAGGGGAACAGCACCGGCAAACTGGTTCAGGACATGGAAACGGTCCGTTCGTTTCTCGGCATTGATCAGTGGCTGCTGTTCGGGGGCAGTTGGGGGTCGACCCTGAGCCTGGTGTATGCCCAGACCCACCCCGATCGTGTGCTGGGCCTTGTACTCCGGGGGATTTTTCTGTGCCGGCCCCGGGACATCCACTGGTTCTACCAGGACGGCGCAAGCCGGGTATTCCCGGATTACTGGGAGGAGTTCGAGGCGCAGATCGATCCGGCCGAGCGTGGCGATATGGTGGCGGCGTATTATCGCAAGCTAACCAGCACGAACGATCTGGAACAGATTCAGGCCGCCAAGGCCTGGTCCGTCTGGGAAGGCCGTTGCGCAACCCTGCATCCGAATCCCCGGGTTGTGGAACACTTTGGTCATCCCCACGTGGCCATCGCCCTGGCGCGTATTGAGTGCCACTACTTCATGAATAAAGCCTTCCTCGACGACGACCAGATTGTTCGGAATGCCCCTCTGCTGAAAGACATTCCCGGGATTATTGTTCACGGCCGGTACGACATGGTCTGCCCCCTGGACAACGCCCTGGCACTGAGCAGGGCGTGGCCACAAGCCGAGCTCCGGATTATCCGGGACGCGGGTCATTCCGCCTCTGAGCCAGCCATCGTGGATGCGCTGATGCGAGGTGTGGAGGAAGTCATCGCGCGTACCGGGCAAAGCGCCGGTTAACGGTGTGAGTTGAAAGCGTTGCTCAGGGTTGCGATAGCTGGCGACCATGGATACACTCTTGCCGGTCGTTCATATTCCTATCTGTTCAGGCGCTCCAGAAAATAGAATGAAAGGGCTGATCCAGCGAGTATCCGAAGCCGGTGTTGAGGTTGATGGCGTGGCCATTGCGACCATTGGCACGGGGTTACTGCTGTTGCTCGGCGTGGAGCGTGGTGACGGGCCGGACCAGGCAAGGGCGCTGTGCCAGAAAATCCTTGCCTACCGGGTCTTTCCGGATGCTCAAGGCCGTATGAACCGGAGCCTGATTGATGCGGGTGGGGCCTTGCTGGTGGTTCCCCAGTTCACCCTGGCGGCGGATACATCGTCGGGCGCTCGCCCGGGGTTTTCACTGGCTGCCGCCCCGGAATCCGCTGATCGTCTGTTTCAGGAGTTCCTGACGCATGCCCGGCGCTCAATGGGAGATCTGCCGGTCCGGCAAGGGTGGTTTGGTGCGGATATGAAGGTTCGGCTGGTTAATGATGGCCCGGTTACCTTCCTGCTTGAAGCCTGAGGGCCAGGTGAGCCTGGTCAGTTGTGCTCTGTGTTCGGGCGGCAGGGGTGGGAGTGGCCCGGGTTGGTGCAGCGCGCCGGAGTATTGCCTGCTCTGCACGACGTCCGGCGGCTGGTTTTTGTCCTAATGTGCTGATTTATAAGAAGTGTCGCCTACCTGGCCCTGTAATTGATACACAACGGTCACAAATCACCACAGAGTGATAAGCTATAAGCACTTGCTTTTCTGGTGCCAAACGAGCTAAAAAGTCGTTCTTAAAAATTTGCAAAAAAGAAAACGATGTATTAAAACAGGTTCATTACGCAGGGCTTTAAGAAGACTCTGTAAGTATTTGAGCTGTAAGGTCTGCCTTCGGGTAGATTTCCATAAAAAAGAAGAAAAGTTACATCGCTGTCACAAAACTGACATTGATGTGATGCAGAATCGGGCACATCCAGCCTGACTGGTGACGCCTTACAAAAATCGGGACAAGAACCCGTCGCTAAAACCTGAGTTAACTCAAAAAGGAAGACGCAACATGAAAAAGACGCTCCTCGCTTCTGCTATCGCAGCTGCTACGTTCTCTGGCGCTGTCATGGCCCAGGAAAGCAACATGCCGACCGTGTACGGTAACATTCAGTACGCAATCGCTCACGACAACTTCGACGGTGGTCCTTCCACAGTTGATCACTTTGATAACGGTACTACTCTGGGTGTTTCCCACGATCACGAGATTGCTCCGGGTATCACTGGTTTCCTGAAGGTAGAGCTCGAAGGCATCAACGCTGATGACAAGGCTGCCAGCAACGGCATCGACAGCCTCGACGAAGCCTACATCGGTGTTAAAGGTGACAGCTTCGGCCAGGTATGGGTTGGTTCTGACGACTCCACCTACGAAAGCGCCATCGACAAGATCGTCAACTTCTACGAAGTGGCTACTCTGAACCTTGGTGGTAGCTACGATACCGGCGAAGGCGACCTTGTCCAATACCTGTCTCCGTCTTTTGGCGGCCTGAAACTGGGTGCTGCGGTTCAGATAAATGGCGATGGTGACGCCAATAATGCCAAGAAGTCTTACCCTTATCAGCTGGCGGCCATTTACTCTGCTGATGCCCTGGAGCTGGCCTTCGCCATGGACTCCAACGACGGCGGTGACGAGTACTCCGGTAACGGCGGCAGCATCAACAATGAAAACACCTACGGCCTGCGAGCTACTTACTCCATGGGTGATCTGAGCCTGACCGGTCAGTACCAGACTCGCAAAGATGTAGCCGACGTGTTTGGCCTCCAGGGTGTATACGCTCTGGGCTCCAACCAGTTCTCGCTGGCCTATGAGATGCAGACAGCAGACGATGCTGCTGATACCGAGACGACGACTGTGACTTTGCAGGCTCTCCATAACCTGTCTGACCACATGTACGTTTACTTCGAAGGCTACCTGGGTGGCGGTGATGAAGTGTATGCGTATGACGTAGACGGTGATGGCACGAATGACGGCGTTACCGACGAGCGTTCCATCGCTTCTGTTGGCGCTGTTTACTACTTCTGATCAGCTAATACGTTAATCAGGTAGTTCCGAAAAACCGGCGACCTTCGGGTCGCCGGTTTTTTTATGTATGCTCAATGGCAAGCGCGCAAGGAAACACCAGCACGGGGGTAATGTGGCTGAAGAACTTGAAATCAAGCTGACCGTGGATGAGTCCAGTCTGGGCTCGGTCATTCACTGGCTGCTGGCGCAATCGGGTGCCCGGGACGGTGGCCGGAAGTCACTGGTCAATCGCTATTACGATACACCGGAGGTCGACCTTAACCAGCAGCGGGCGGCCTTGAGGGTCCGGCAGGCGGGGGATCGCTTTATCCAGACACTCAAAACCCAGGGGGAGTTCGTGGCCGGCGCCCACCGGCGCCAGGAGTGGGAATGGGAGCTGCCGGGGCCGGAGCTGAATATCGGGCTGTTGGCCGACACTCCGCTGGGGCAGGACGTTAATCTGGCCCGGTTGCAGGCGGTTTTTGAAACCAATTTTCAGCGCCAGGTCATCTGGCTTGAGCAATCCGGTGCGACGGTGGAAGTGGCGGTGGATTCGGGGCAGATTATCAGTGGTTCTCAAGCACGACCACTCCATGAAGTGGAGTTTGAGCTGAAGGCCGGGGACTCCCGCGCGCTGGTGACCTGGGCCCGGAAGCTTGCTGAGCAGGTGCCGGTGTTCCTGAATCTGGTCAGCAAGGCAGAGCAGGGCTATTGCCTGGCGGGCCTGTACTCACTGGAACCGGGCGTCACCGTGTCTGAGGAGCCGCTGTCTGCGACCGGGTTTTTACGGATGCTGAGTGTCTGCTGGCTGTTGGAGCAGCCCTGCGCTCCGGTCCGGGGAGCGCTCTCCGAATTGCGCCGACAGGCCGCCGACGAGGGGTGCGAGTGCTGTCTTGATCGGGTTATTGCGGCGTTGGCAGCCGGCACAACGATTCCGGCGCTGGCGCGGGATGGGGAGCTGGGCCGGTTACAGCTGGCGCTTGCGGCACCCTGAGAGGTTCAGGGTGCCCCGGAAGCCGGTTTGGCCTCGTCATTTTTTTCATGCCAGCGCCGGAGAAAGTCGCGGTAGCGATCCAGCGCTTCCTGAACGATCTGTACGTCCGGCGTGTCTGTGGACTTCACCAGAACAATCAGCCCCTTGCCTTCGACTTCCTCGTTGGTGGGCGGGTGGCAGATCACCTCATCATTAGCATCAATGTAGGCCAGTGCGGTACCAATGCCATGGCGCACCAGGGCGCTGACAATGTCGGCCCAGCTCAGATCGTCAAGCACGAGATCGTAGCGGTGAGGGTGGTCGTGCTCGTAGTTGAACATATCCTCCAACACTTTTTCGGAGCCGGGTGCCACCACTGAGCGCACCATGATTTCCGGGTAGGTACGCACCGGCCGGATGACGGTACGGACTCCCAGGGACTTGAACCGCCCCCGGTTTTCATCCTGAACACATTCCACCGTGGTGTGGCTGCCCAGATTCAGCTCGCCCAGCCGGTGGGCGATGTCAAACGTCAGGCTGTCGGAGTGGGGGTCCGCCTCGTCCGCGGCGAGCACGATAATGTGCCGGGCACTGCCGGCATGAACCGCCTTGAGCGCGACCGGATCAAACCCCGAGCCGTGATAGTGCACCAGGCCCACATCGCCCATTTCCGGCGGCAGCCCGTCGGGAAACTGCCGCGTCAGGATCATGATGGGAATGGTTTCATAACCGGGGTTTGAGCGCAGTTGCGAGGCAAAGCGGAGGAAATACTGCTGCCCGCCGTTCCGGGGGGTGTTTATGATCACGATATGGTCATTCATTTTGTAGATCCAGCGTCCGGTTAGAATGCGTTCCCGGCGGTAGAACCGGTATTCGATAAAATCACTGATGATCAGTGTGAGCATGGTGATGGCGCCCACAAACATAAAGAGGATGGTGCTGATCCTGCCGATTGTTGTTTGCGGTGCGAAGTCACCATAGCCCACGGTGGAAACCGTGGTCATGGTAATCCAGACCGATTCGAACAGGCTGAGGTCTTCCACGGTCCAGATAACCAGAATCTGGGCCGCCAGCAAACCGCCCAGAATAACAAACAGGCGCTTCATCCGGTGCCGGATCAGCGATCCCATGGGCAAGTGACTTTTCTGGTGTTCGGGGTTGAGGGGGCGGCGGGTTCTATGCATCCGGGCTCGGGCCTGTTCAGTCGGGGGTGACTTCGTTATACAGTACCGGGAATATATCAGAGAGACAGGGGTTTGCATTATGTCCGAGCCATGGAGTTCCCTTCCGGCGCCGCTGGCTGAAGAGATCAGCGCCTGTTGGCTGTCGGTATTTCCGGATGGGGTACCGAACTGGTTGCTGGCGGAAAAGGGCATGACGGCCGGGGTGGTGGCCGATGCCATGGCCCGGAGTCTGTTTCTGCGCCAGGCCCTTGAGCGACACCCTGACCAGATACAGGCCTCGCTGGCGGCTCGCGGCCTGACGGAAGCCACAACCACCGAGTATCTGCAGCGGCGTTGGCAGACCTTTCGCGTGGAGGTGACCGACGAGGCAGGGCTTCAGACGGCATTACGCCAGTTCCGGCGGGAATGCCAGTTCCGGATCATCTGGCGGGACCTGCTTCGCTGGGCGGACCTGGCCGAGACCATGGCCGCCACCAGCGCCTTCGCGGATACCTGCATTGAAGGCTCGCTGGCGTGGTTGTACCAGGACAGCTGTGAACAGCTTGGAACACCCTGGGGGCAGGACCCGGTGTCCGGAGCGGAGGCTCCCCAGCACATGGTCGTGCTCGGTATGGGCAAACTGGGCGGACGGGAGCTGAATGTTTCGTCGGATATCGATCTGATTTTTGCCTTCCCCGGCAAGGGCGAAACCCGGGGCGGGCGCCGGTCTCTGGATAATCAGCAGTTTTTTATCCGGTTAGGGCAGCGGTTGATTCAGGCCCTGGACCAGATGACGGCCGATGGCTTTGTCTTCCGGGTGGATATGCGCCTGCGCCCCTATGGCCAGAGTGGCGCCCTGGCGCTGAGCTTTGCCGCGCTGGAAACCTACTATCAGGACCAGGGCCGCGACTGGGAGCGCTATGCCATGGTCAAGGCCCGGGTCGTGGCCGGGGATCAGAACGCCGGGCGAGTGCTGATGGAGAGCTTGCGACCGTTTGTCTACCGGAAATACATTGATTTCAGCGCCTTCGAGTCCCTGCGAAGCATGAAAGCCATGATCGGGAGGGAGGTGCGCCGCAAGGGACTGGAGAACAATATCAAGCTTGGCAGCGGCGGTATTCGTGAAGTCGAGTTTGTGGTGCAGGCCTTTCAACTGATCCGTGGAGGGCGAGACCGTGAGCTTCAGCAGCGGGAACTGCTGGTGATTCTTGACGAACTTGAGGCACTGGAACTCCTGCCTGCGCAGGTCGTCACCGAGCTTCGCGACGCCTACGGGTTTTTACGCAATCTCGAGCATGCCCTGCAAGGGATGGAAGACAAACAGACCCAGTTGTTGCCCGAGGATGACCTGGCCAGGGCAAGGGTCGCGCTGATTATGGGGTTTGATGCCTGGGAGGCATGCCACGCGGCCCTGGATGAACACCGGCACCGGGTGGCAACCCACTTCGCCAATATCATCGCTACCGAAGAAGAGGACGGCGATTCGGCCACCGCCCTGGATGAGGACTGGCATGCGCTGTGGCTATCTGAAATGGATGAGGCTGCCGCGGTCGACTGGCTGACGACACAAGGCTATGAGGATGCCGGGAGCACCCTGAACGCGCTGTCTGATCTGCGACAAAGCCGCACGGTGCAAACCATGCAGACCCAGGGCCGGAAGCGGCTGAACCAGTTCATGCCGGTGCTTCTGCAGGCACTGACCGGGGTGGAAAACCCGTCCGAGACCCTGGCGCGGGTACTGCAGCTGGTAGAGGCTATCCTCCGGCGCACCGCCTACATGGTGCTGCTGCTTGAGAACCCCGGCGCCCGGACCCAGTTGGTCAACCTGTGCAGTGAAAGCCCCTGGATTGCCCGGCAACTTGCGGAGACGCCGCTGCTGCTCGACGAGTTGCTGAACGCCGAGAGCTTGTATCATCCCCCCGCCCGGGCCGAGCTCCAGGACGACCTGCGCCAACAGATGTTGCGGATTCCCTATGAGGACCTTGAGGAACAGATGGAGTCGCTGCGGCACTTCAAAAAGGCCCATATTTTGCGGGTCGCGGCCTCGGAGCTGAAGGGAACGCTGCCGCTGATGAAGGTCAGTGACTATCTGACCTGGATTGCCGAAGTGGTGCTGGATCATGTGGTGGATGTGGCTTTCGCCAACCTGGTGAGCCGACACGGTTATCCCGGGCGGCCACAGGGCTCGACGAGCGACACCGACTTCGCGGTTATTGGTTACGGCAAGCTCGGCGGCATTGAGCTGGGTTACACCTCGGACCTGGATCTGGTGTTTGCTCACAATGCCGATCCCGAGCTGGCTACCGATGGCGATAAGCCTCTCGACAATGCGGTGTTCTACACCCGCCTGGGTCAGCGTATCGTCCATATCCTGAACACCCAGACGCCTGCCGGGCAGCTCTACGAAGTGGATATGAGGCTCCGTCCGTCTGGCAATTCCGGGTTATTGGTCAGTACGTTGCAGGCTTTCGAGAAGTACCAGCGCAACGATGCCTGGACCTGGGAACATCAGGCCCTGGCCCGGGCCAGAGGCGTCGCCGGCTGTCGGAAGACGCTGGCGGCCTTCGAAACGATCCGCCACGACATCTTGTGCCAGCCGCGTGACAAAGACGCACTGCGCCAGGACGTGGTGGCGATGCGGGAAAAAATGAGAGCCGCGCTGGGCACGCCCGAGGGCAAGCAGACAGAGACGTTTCATACCAAGCATGATACCGGCGGCATCATTGATATTGAGTTCATGGTGCAGTACCTGATGCTTGCCTGGAGCGCGGAGCATCCTGAACTGACTCAGTGGTCTGATAACATACGGCAGATGGAAGAGCTGGGGCGAGCCGGGATTTTGCCCGTCGAGGACACCGAGCGGTTGCGGGAAGCCTACATCACCCTGCGTTCTACCATCCATCGTCGGGCATTGCAGAATCTTAACAGCCAGGTGGCCGGAGAGGCGTATACCCGTGAACGTGACTACATCCATGGCATGTGGAAAAAAGTCATGGTTGATTAGCTTGCTAAATTTATTTTTGGCGGTTTTTCCTGCTAGAATGCCGGTTCCCGGAAAACCGCTTTTTTAGGAGCAGAACAGAATGTCGATGGCTGATCGCGATGGTGTAATTTGGCTGGACGGAGAGATGGTTCCCTGGCGTGAAGCCAAAACCCACGTCCTCACTCACACACTGCATTATGGCCTGGGCTGTTTTGAAGGTGTGCGGGCTTACCACACGGCGAACGGTCCGGCGATTTTCCGGTTGAAGGAACACACCGACCGCCTGTTCCGCTCCGCGCACATCCTGAACATGAAAATGCCGTTCGACAAGGATGAGATCAACGAAGCCCAGCGCGCCGCTGTGCGGGAAAACAACCTCGACGAGGCCTACCTTCGTCCCATGGTCTTTCTCGGTTCCGAAGGCATGGGGCTGCGGGCGGACAACCTGAAGGTGCACGTGATGGTGGCAGCCTGGAGCTGGCCGTCATACATGTCTCCGGAAGCCCGGGAGATGGGCATCAAGGTGCGCACGTCCTCGTACACCCGGCATCACGTGAACATCACCATGTGCAAGGCCAAGGCCAACGGCAACTACATCAACTCCATGCTGGCCCTGAATGAAGCCATTGCCAGCGGCTGTGAAGAGGCGCTGTTGCTGGATAACGAAGGTTATGTGGCGGAAGGCTCCGGTGAAAATATCTTTATCTACCGTGACGGTGTATTGCATACGCCCGAACTGACCTCCTGTCTTGAGGGCATTACCCGCCAGACCATTCTCGCGTTCGCCAAAGAGCTGGACATTCCCGTTCGCGAGCGTCGTATTACCCGTGATGAGGTGTACATTGCCGACGAGGCCTTCTTTACAGGCACCGCTGCGGAAGTGCTGCCCATCCGGGAGTTGGACGGCCGGGTGATTGGTGCCGGCAAGCGTGGCCCGTTGACGGAAAAACTCCAGGCCATGTACTTCGACGCGGTGAAGGGAAAACTCCCGGAGCACAGTAACTGGCTGACGCTGGTACGGTAGTTTCCCCATGGGGGCGGACTACCTTCGGCACGTGGAGGGCACCGGGGGCTACCTGGTGTCCTCTCCGTTCAGGACAGCGTTCCGGGAAGCGTGGTTCGATCCGGAATTCTGGGGCAGTCGGGCAGAGCCTGTTACCCGGGGCGGTCGTGGCGCAGCCTGGTTTGTCAGCGCGCCCACGGGTGATTTCGTATTACGCCACTTTTGCCGGGGTGGCCTGCCCGGGCGGTTTATTCGCCGGGATTACGTGTTTACCCGTGCCGATGCGGTACGCTCCTTCGCGGAATTCCAGCTGCTTTTCCGGCTGCGGGAGCAAGGCCTGCCGGTTCCCGAGCCGATCGCCGCGGGCTATCGCAAACGGGGCCCGTTGCTCTACCGCGCCGCATTGATCATCCGGAGAATTCCCGGTGCCCGGCCCCTGACGGACTTTGCCAGCGAGGACCAGGAGCCGGTCTGGACTGCCGCCGGTCAATGCATCCGGCGGTTCCATGATGCCAGCGTTTTCCATGCCGACCTGAACTGCCTGAATATCCTGGTGGCGGATGAAGTGTACCTGATCGACTTTGATCGTGGCCGGATCGTGACCGCCCCGGACACGTCCGACTGGCGACAGGCCAACCTCAACCGCTTGCGCCGGTCGGTGGACAAATGCCTGGGGCATCTTGATCGCCAACTGCGGGATCGGCTCTGGAGTCGCCTGCTGGCCGGGTACCAGGCTCAGTAGATCGGCGCTTCCCCGGGCGCCGTGCGGCGAAAGCGCTTGTACTCCCACTGATATTGCTCGGGAGCGTTGTTGATGCACTGCTCTACGGCGTGATTGAGGGCGGTCAGGGATTCGGTCATATCTTCGGAGGCTATGTCTGGCTCCGCCTTCCGAATAACAATCTTGAAGCCCTGGGCGTCAGGTAGTCTCTGAGCATAAATAATCAGTGGTGTTGCGCCCGTCTTTTGGATAAGTTTCGAAGCCAGGGTCATGGTGATGGTCGGAATGCCGAAAAACGGCGCGAACTCACCGCCTTCGCGTCGGGGTGTCTGATCCGGCAGGATGCCGACAACACCACCTTCCCTGAGAATGCTGAAAAGCCGCATGATCCCTCGCCGGTCGGTTGCAACCAGCTCCGAACCACTGCGGCTACGGACTTTTTTCATATAGTCTTCAAATCCGGGTTGGTTGGGTGGGCTGTAAAGCGCTGCCATTTTGTATCGGGATGCTAAAAACAACCCGGTCAGCTCCCAGTTCCCGAGGTGGGGCGCGAGCAGAAGCAAGCCTCGGCTACCTTCCTGGTAACCCTCCAATAGTTGTTCCCCTTCGATTTCCCGGATCAGGCCAAGGCACCGTTCAATTGGCCATTCCCACATCAAAGGAATCTCGAGAGCAGTCGCAGCAGTTTCCTGCATGCTTCGGCATCCGAGGGTCTCGACTTCCTGGTCGCTTAGACTCGGGTAGCAAGCCCGCAAGTTTTTCCGGGTAGTTTCTACAGAACGCCCGCCCAATCTCCATGCAAAGCTGCCTAGTAGGCGGCCAAGCCGTTGGGCATTTCCCAGACTCAGGAACGACAACAGGCGAAAAGCCAGCTTTATGAGCTTACCAGTCACGATAATTTCCAGCAGGAGATGTGCAAAGCGGGAAAGTATCATTGTCGCTATGGGCAAACAAGGTATGCGGCAATCAGTCAAGGCCGTATGGACTGCTTTTGCCCTGTCTGCATGATAGAATTCCCCGGTTTTCACGGGGCGCGTTAGGGCAAAAGGAACGCGTGAGGTAACACTGGGTGTATTGGGCAGCGATTTATGTGGGATCAGATAAAACTGGCATTTTTCCGGTTTGCAGCAGGTGGCTGGATTCCCGCTCAGTGGTTCGAGCCAGAACTGCCTGCTGAAGCTGAACGCGCTGCGCGCACCGGACACCTGAAACTGGAAGTGGTCAGTCATTGCTGGAATTACGCTCACTTCCTGGTGTATCAGTTGAGTTCTCTGGCTCTGTTCCCGCCCAAAAAGCTGGATGTCACCATGACGGTGTTTTACAGTCCGGAAGACCAAAAGACATCGGAGCTTCTGGCCTGGTTTGGTCGCCAGTCCATCCCCGGAGTAACATGGAACTGGCAGCCGATTCCAAAGCAGGAACTATTCCGCCGGGGTATTGGCCGTAACCGCGCAGCGCTCGCCACAAAAGCCGACTGGGTCTGGTTTACCGACTGCGACCTGATGTTCAGAGAACACTGCCTTGATTCCCTAGCGGATGTGTTGCAGGGCAGGCAGGAAGCTTTGTTGTTTCCTGAGGAGGAGCGAACGACTGACCTGCTGGCTGAGAACAATCCGATGCTCCAGGCAGGCTCCGGAGAGCCTCGGGTACTGGACATCGATACAACCTCATTCAGTACCCGCAAGATAGCGAAAGCGACCGGTCCTTTGCAGATTGCCCACGGCGATGTCTGTCGTGCTGTCGGCTATTGCCGAAATGTCTCGCTTTACCAGAAGCCAGTGGCATATTTCGCCAAGTGCCATGAGGACCGCGCTTTTCGCTGGTTACTACGCAGTCAGGGTCACCCGATCGCTGTGTCCGATGTTTACCGGATACGGCATATTACCAAAGGACGTTACAGTGGCAGTCGGACTCGAAGCCAATTCAGGGCCCGGGTGCGGATTTGGCAGTCCAGGTGGCGGGATTGGAAGTCGCAATGATAAGTGACGCAGGAACGGAGTCGATAGTAATTATTACGCCAACCTGGGCGGGGGATTGGGAGCACTTTCGTTTGATGCGGGCGTCACTTGAAAGTTCTCCTTTGGCTAATCTTTCCCACTATGTTGTCGTGCAAACTGAAGATTTGCCTTTGTTTGAAGAGTTCCGGGATCGCGAAGGTCTTGAGCTACTAAGCACAAAGGACGTACTCCCGGAAGAAGTGGAAGTCCGTCGCAAGCAGGCAAAGATTTTGTCTCGTGTACTGGGGCGCACAGTCACAAAACTTTTAGGGAGTCTCAACCGGTTAATATCTTGGCCAAAGTGGCCGTCTTATACAGGGTGGCACACCCAACAGCTCTGCAAGCTGAAGTTGGCAAGTGAGTTGGACTGTGACATCGCCATTATTCTGGATTCGGATATCGTGGTGACTCCTTCGGCGAGTATTTCTGATTTCAGTAATGCGCAAGCGGTGCGTTGCTTTGCAGACTGGAAGCCTCGTAACTTATTGACCGGCAAGGTTAGAAACTGGATCAGTGTTTCTGAGTCTGCGGCAGGCGTAAAGAATGCTAATAAGATAGCCAATACCTATTTTGATACCCCCTTTATCTTCCACCGAAAGCCGCTAAGGTCTGCTCTTGCATACCTGGAAGCTCAAGGCGGTGGCCATTGGTGGCAGGAGCTTCTGAGACTTCCTCCAAGGCGCTGGTCAGAGTTCGGCTACTATAAGGCTTTTCTCGAGCATCATGTCGACAGCAAGTCGGTAGAGTGGTACGAGCCTTCGTTTACTAGGTATGTATACGATACCCATGACGCTGAGTACGTTGTGGATGCAGTGAAAACAATGCTAGCGGATCCGGACGTACACTATATAACAATCCACTCGCATTCCAGTGGAAGGGAGAACTGGGATCCTCGGTTGTACATTGAACCTATCAAGGCCATTCTTGCGGAGAAGGACGAATGAAGTGTGTGGATGGTAGAGGAGTTTCTATCCGCGTCATCAGTTTGGTTCGTGCAGATGACAGGCGGCGCTCGATAAGACAGCAATTTGCCAAAATGGGTCTTAATTTTGAGTTCTTCGATGCCGTTGACGGTAAAAACAAAATGGGTGAATTTGGGCGATATAAGCCCGCGCAAGTCAGGAAGATTGGTGCAAAGCCACTTACCTGGGGACAGTTGGGGTGCTTTGAAAGCCATTACCTCCTTTGGGAGGAGTGCGTTCAGTCGGGTAGACCGATGATAGTCGTGGAGGATGATGCTATTTTTGACGCGGATCGATTCCGGGAATTCGTGGAATGGAGTAACTCTTCGGTGTTTCCGTCGGCAGTCCAGTGTTTACGACTGTTTGAGAATAAGGCAAGCAAGCCGTTCTATTGGCAGGCATTTCATCACACTCATTGGGCCATTGGTAAATTTCTGCGGGGGCACGTTAGCGCAACTGGATACTATCTGACACCGGATGGTGCAGAGAAATTTTTGAAGTATTGCCAAACCTGGTTTGAGCCAGTCGACAGACAAATGGATCACTTCTGGCTTAATGGCGTTGAATGCTACGGCATGGATCCACCATGTCTCACGCATGATAAGCGTCAGGTGTCTTTCATGCCCTGGGGAGAGGATCAAAAAGCACGGAGATCTTTCTCTCAGTACTTTAGGTGGCGTGCGTATAATGCTGCCCTCAAAATTGGCAGATTAATACACAATATGAGATATCGCTTAAGGAACTCGGTTGGCCCCCTGAAGACTCAGTCTTTTGAGGGACTGAACAGTTCCTCTGATTATTCGGGGCGTTGAATGGATACTGAGCTTGCCTTTTGCATTTTCTCATTTAACCGGGGGAAATTCCTGGAAAATTGTATCAGTTCAATAGAGGCCTCGGGTACTGCTCCAAGAATTTATATTTTTGATGATGACAGCACGGACCATGAAACCGCCAATGTTCTGGACAAGCTAGGGGAGAAGTACGAGGTTCTCCGGCCCCTAAAAAAAAGCGGGCATAAGCATGGAGGGCTTTATCATAATATGCAGCGTGCGCTTGAGTTGCTGCATGAATTTGACCTGATTTGTTTTCTCCAGGATGACACTCAGGTTGTCAGGCCCATATTTGGTAGCGATATTGATGCTATTCGGGGTGTCTTGAGGGACAACCCTACTCTGGCTTTTGTGCATCCGTGCTTTGTTAGAGGTAGCGACGAACACAAGCGCCCCTGTTATCCGGAGCCGATGAATGATGAAAAATTTTTCCTGCGCAATGACCTCGGCCAGAGCGCAGGAGTCTATTATTCAGACTTGGTAGTTTTCAGCCCTAAGAGGCTGCTTGAGAGTGGCTGGCGTTTTGTCGACTCGGAGCCTGCGAATGAGTGTCAGGCGAAAGAGTTGTTCATGGGAATGGCCTACATGTGTGCACCTTTCGCAATGTGGTTGCCGGAAGTCCCCGCCTACAGAGGTAAGTCAAAGACACTGGGCCTGCGTCTGGCAGAGAGGGCTAGGCACTGTGGGTTCTATCCTTACAAAATATGGAGTCAGGTCGAGGCAGAGAGATTTACAAACCGGTCCGAGCGCTCCCTTCCTGTTGCAGAAGAGTTTCTGTCGTGCTCACCGGAACCTCCGTTCAAACCTTGGACATACAATCCGCTGAGCAGCCATAAGCTCTATAAGTTGCTTAATAGCTTGGAGCTAGCCACCACCAGATTAATGCGATTTCTCAGAGAGAGATCGAGAGGGTAATCCTGGATGAATGCATTGGAATAAAACTATGACACCTGAGGTAATTGTAATAAGCCTGCCGGATGCCAAAGAGAGGCGCGCAAGTGTCGAGCGGCAACTATCTGACTTAGGAGTGACGTATCGTTTTTTTGACGCTGTAAGAGGAGTGGAGGGCCACGAACTTTTCTCAAAATACGATGCCCGATCACGCCTGCGGGAAGAGGTGGAAGATATGTCCAGTGGGCAGTTAGGGTGTTATGCCAGCCATTATCTTGTGTGGCAGCAATGTGTCCGAGCCAACAAGTCCCTGATAGTCCTTGAAGATGACGTGCTGATAGATCAGAAACGGTTCGGCGACTTTTTGAAAGGGAGCTCTGGCATTCCTGATCGATACGAGTGCGTCCGATTATTTCCGCCTCTAAGCAGGAAAAATAGGCCTTGGCTGAAGTGTTGTTCTGTGGACGGGGGCCTGGCGATCTATAAGTTTAAGAAAGGTCACAAAAGCACAACTGGGTACCTCATTAGACCCTCCGGAGCAGCGAAGCTTCTAGGACATGCGAAAAAATGGATCCAGCCAGTAGATATCGAAATGGATCAGTTTTGGATTCACGGGGTCGAATCGTACGGAGTATGGCCCACTTGTCTGAAAAACGATCCGCGCTTTGAGTCCATGATTGGATACGAAGATAGCCGCCCTGAACGATCATTAAATATCACAGTGTACCGTAAGCTGAAACAAATGAAGGACTTATGGATGCGAAGTTTGCATAACCTGAGTTTCCGTATGGGGCGCTTGTTGTAATGGATATGTTGCGAACGATCCACTCGGTGTGGCTTGGCCCACGAATGCCACCTTTAGCTCACGCCTGTCTTGATGATTGGAAGAAGCAGGGGTACACAGTTCGTTTGTGGACAGAGAAGGATGAACTTGTCAGAAAACTGATTGCGGGTAATTCGTTTTCCAGGGAGTGTTATTCCAGAAAGTTATATGCTTTCGTCTCTGACTATTTGAGGCTCGAGATTCTTCGACAGTATGGTGGAATCTATCTTGATCTCGATGTGACTATCAGGAAAGATCCTTTTCCGTTGTGCGACGGAAATAAATTTGTAGCTGGTTATGAGTCTTCTACTAAAGTCGGCACTGCAGTAATTTACAGTGAGCCGGATTCCACTGTGCTCAAGCGAGCTTCAAGTTTTTATGAGGATGACATCTGGAGGAGTGAGCTTTTTATTGGCCCGGATATCCTTACTAAAGTAATCGATGGATTGTCGTTTAATAATGAGGTTGAGTGTGTATTGCTTCCTGAGAATACATTCTTTCCCTATAAAGGTGAGCCATTGGATTTTGATTGTCCTGATGAGGCCGTGTTGATTCACTGGTTCGAGCATAGCTGGAAAGGAAGCAAAGGAATGTTTTTTCTTAAAACCAAGTCCTATAACTTCTGGAGGAAAGCCTATGAATTTCAGAAGCATCTATTCAATGGACGTTTTTTCCGAGGTTTGTGAATTATTTTTGAAGAAAAAGCTATATTGGATGGCCATCATGACGGTGTAGACATACACCCCATCCCACATAAAAAAGAAAGATTCGAAAAAATTTATGGCCATCCAGGCGATCATCGTTGAACCGGCAAAGATCATCCATAACCCGTCACCTTCTTTTCTTTTCCGAACCATAGAAAAAAACGGATAGAGCATGACGAAGTAGACCAA
>CBIHLH010000008.1:0-47097 GCA_966210405.1 uncultured Marinobacter sp. | reverse complement strand
GGGCATTGGTTGGCCCTAACCGAGCCCTCCCGGTACGTACTCGCGGGCGTTTCGTGGGCTTGGCTGCCGGGCCGCAGGTCTTGCACCGTTGTCAGTCTTTCCGTTTGCCCGGCAAGGTCCCCATCATCTTGCAGATAATCCCGAGCATGATTTCGTCGGCGCCACCACCAATGGACACCAGCCGGACATCCCGGTGCGCACGGGAAATCGGGTTGTCCCACATGTAACCGTTACCGCCCCAGTACTGCAGGCAGCTGTCTGTCACCTCGCGCCCCAGGCGCCCGGCCTTGAGCTTGGCCATGGAGGCGAGGCGAGTCACATCCTTGCCGTCAACGTGCAGTTCACAGGCCTGGTAGGTCAGCGCACGCAGGGCTTCCACTTCGGTTTGCAGTTCGGCCAGGCGGAAATGGATGACCTGGTTGTCGATCAGCGGCTGGCCAAAGGTCTTGCGTTCTCGGCAGTATTCGATGGTCTTGGTGATGCAGTTTTCCAGCGCCTTGATTACGTTGGCGGCGCCCCAGAGCCGCTCTTCCTGGAACTGCAGCATCTGCATCATGAAGCCGGTGCCTTCGGCGCCAATGCGGTAACGCTGGGGCACGCGCACGTCGTCGAAGAAAATCTGGGCGGTTTCCGAGGAGCGCATCCCCAGCTTATTCAGGTGCGGGCTGAAGGAAATGCCCGGCGTTTTGGTGGGCACCACAATCAGGGATTTATTCTTGTGGGGCTTGTCGTCTGATGTATTGGCCAGCAGGCAGATGAAATCCGAACTCGGGCTGTTGGTAATCCACATCTTGGAGCCGTTGATGATGTAGTCGTCGCCGTCTTTCCTGGCCGAGGTTTTCATTCCCGCGACATCGGAACCGGCACCCACTTCGCTCACCCCGATACACCCGACCATGTCGCCGGCAATAGCCGGAGCCAGGAAGGTGCGCTTCAGTTCATCGGAACCAAACCGTGAGATGGCCGGCGTGCACATGTCCGTTTGCACCCCGATGGCCAGAGGCACGCCCCCACAAAGGGCCATGCCCAGCTCTTCCGCTGCCACCAGGTTATAGCTGTAATCCAGCCCCATCCCGCCATACTCTTCCGGCTTCTGGATGCCGAGAAGACCGAGGTTGCCAAGTTTCTTGAACAGCGCATGAATCGGAAACTCCCCGGCAGCCTCCCATTCGTCGCAATGGGGGTTAATCTCCTTCTCGACGAAATCGCGGACGGTTTTTCGAAGGGCTTCGTGTTCGGCGGTGAATTTCACGTTCTTGTTCTCCTGCTGGTAGAGAGTTCGTGCTTTCGTTGTTTTGGTGCACGTTCTTTAGTTTGGGCGGCGTATGTTCGGGACGGGTTTCAGAAAACCGCTACAAGCACATCCCTGTGCGCTTGTTTCGGGCCATCCTTGGCCCTCTACATTTTCTGAAACCCGTCCCGAACACACGCCAATGTCTGCAAATGTGTTGCTGCCTGCTAGCAGTTTTGTTGTCTCTGTAGGTCGGATTAGCCGAAGGCTCAGAGGCGGGCCACCCCAAAGGTATTAGGCCGCAACGGCCGAGCCTCGGCTTCCCGGCAAACATCAAGAACCAAAGCCAAAACCCGCCGGGTATCCCTGGGATCAATCAACCCGTCATCCCACAATCGCGCTGTGCCAAACAAGGCAGTTGAGCCTTCCTCCAGTTTCTTCGCCGTCGCCTGTTCCAGAAAATCCAGTGTCTTCGGATCCGGCTCCATGCCACCCCGGCGTTGCTTATCCTCCGCCACGATGCGCATCACCTTGCCCGCCTGGGCCGGGCCCATGACTGCCGTGCGGCTGTTCGGCCAGGCAAAGATAAACCTCGGGTCCAGACCGCGCCCGCACATGGCGTAGTTACCGGCGCCATAGGAACCGCCGATCACAATGGCGATTTTTGGCACCCGGCAATTGGCTACCGCCTGGATCATTTTGGAACCGTGTTTGATGATGCCGTTCTGCTCAGAATGGGTGCCCACCATAAAGCCGGTGGTGTTGTGCAGGAACAACAACGGCGTGCCCGCCTGGTCGCAGAGCTGGATAAACTGCGCGGCCTTGGCGGACCCTGCCGGGGTAATCGGGCCGTTGTTGCCGATGATGCCAACGGAGTGGCCTTCGATACGGAGGGTGCCGCAGACGGTCTGGTTGTCGAACTCGTTTTTGAAATCCATGAACTTCGAACCGTCGGCGATGCGGGCCAGGATTTCCCGGACGTCGTAAGGCTTCTTCGAATCCGCCGGGATAACACCCAGCAGTTCCTCGGCCGGGTAGAGCGGTTCGTCCCAGGACAGTTCCCGTTGAGGAGGGAGTTGCTCGTTCCAGGGCAGGGCTTCCAGGATGTTTCTGGCCTGGCGGATGCCGTCGGCATCGTCTTCAGCCAGGTACTCGGCGGTGCCGGCTACCGTGGCGTGCATCTCCGCGCCGCCGAGTTCTTCGTCTGTGGCGACTTCACCGGTGGCCGCTTTCAGTAATGGCGGACCGGCCAGGAACATCTTGGCCTGCTTGCGCACTGCGATGACGTAATCGGACAGGCCTGGCTGATAGGCGCCGCCGGCGGTGGCGTTGCCGTGCACCACCGTCACCTGGGGAATACCCGCGGCGGACATTCTTGCCTGGTTGGCGAAGCCCCGGGCACCGAGCACGAAAATGTCGGTTGCGTAGTTCAGGTTGGCGCCGCCACTCTCGGACAGGGACACCACCGGCAGTTTGTTCTCCATGGCGATCTGTTGCAGCCGGAGCGTCTTGTCCAGGCCGGCCGGGGTAATCGTGCCGCCCTTGATGGCGCTGTTGCTGGCGACCACCAGGCATCGGGTGCCACTGACGTAGCCAATACCGGCAATGATTCCGCCGCCGGCCATACTGCCGTCTTTGTCATCGTGCATCATGTAGCCCGCCAGGGAACACAGCTCCAGGAAGGGCGTGCCGCGGTCCAGCAACCGGTTGATGCGGTCCCGGGGGAGCAGCTTGCCCCGTTTGGTGAACTTGTCCCGGGCGGCTTCCGCCAGATCCAGAACCTTCTGCTCCACCTCCCGAAAGGCGCTGATGTGCGCTGCCATGGTATCCGCATTGGCGCGGAAGCCGTCAGACCGGGGGCTGACAGTGGACTCGAGTACCTGCATCGTCTGCTCCTCAGTCGTCGCTCAGCACTTTTGGAGTGGTCGCGCGGTGAAAGCCATTCCAGGGTTTGTTGTTGCTGGCCTTGGGCAGCGGCCAGACCCGTCCACCCTGTGACGCCGCACCGTCAATTCGCAGGCAGTCGCCACTGATGAAGGCCGCCGCCGGGCTGAGCAAAAAGCAGATGGCGGCACTGACTTCAGACTCGGTGCCCAGTCGCTTGATGGGCACACTGTCACCAAGGCTGCGAATCCACTGCCCCATGTGTTCGGGATAGTTATCCATGCCGCTGGAGGCAATCCAGCCCGGTGCCACCGCGTTCACCCGAACGCCAGAGGCGCCCCATTCAACCGCTGCGGTCTGGGTAAAGTTCACCATCCCCGCCCGGGCCGCGCCGGAATGGCCCATGCCGGGCATGCCGCCCCACATATCCGCAACAATATTCACGATGGCCCCGCCGGTTTTGGACAGAGCCTGGGTATAGGCCTCCCGCGCCATCAGAAAACCACCGGTGAGATTGGTGCGAACCACCGTCTCCCAGCCTTTCTGGTTAATCCCGGTCAACGGTGCCTGAAACTGCCCGCCGGCATTGTTCACCAGCCCGTTGAGCCCGCCATGCTCGGCAATAATCGCCTTCACGGTGGCTTTTACCGATTCTTCTTCCCGGATATCACAGACATGGGCGGAAGCAATACCGCCGTCTTCCGTGATCTCGGCTTTGACTGATTCGACTTTCTCGGCCTTTCGTCCCACCAGGGCGACACGGGCTCCGAGAGACGCGAGTTCGTGGGCGGTACACCGGCCGATGCCGGAACCGCCGCCGGTTACAATAACAACCTGGTTCTTGAACAGCGCCGGATGAAAAACAGACTGATAGCTCATAGCAAGTAGACCCTTCCAAATGTTCGGGCACTGAGGCAGGGAGGGGGGTTCCGGGACTGTGCGCAGCAGGGAAGCTGCGCCCAAGCGTACAGGGACGTATTCACAGCGTGTCCCGGAACCCCCCTCCCTGCCTCAGTGCATGCTCCATTAAGTTATTCTTTGAGAACCCGAGAAGAAATCGGCACGGGAAACTCCAGTAACTGCTGCGCAAACGCCTTGCCCTGCGGATCAATACGCAAGCTGGCGACCCCGCCGCCGCCAAGGCTGTGCTCCAGCAGGAAATTAAACGCATGGAAGCCAGGCAGCGCCCAGCGGGTCACCTTGCCGGTTTCCGGATTCAAAGTATGGCCCATCCAATCGGCCACGGCGGACTCCGTCAGGGCGGCTTCGATAAACGGCACATAATCCGGGTGCCGGGCGATCACACCAATATTGCTGTGATCGCCCTTATCACCGCTGCGGGCCCAGGCCAGCTTCACCAGCGGCACGGTCGTGTCTGTGGCGGGCGCCTGGTGACCGAATGACCGGATCGAAAGCTGGTTCGCGTCAAAGCCCCCGTCGGTGTCTACCGCAACCGGTTGCTTGTCACCATTCATATCCACAGCCACTGCCACTTCGGTTTTCGGCACCAGGCAGGAATACAGACGGATCTTCGGCCACACCGTCGGCCGGCCACCGACCATACCGGTGATGCCCGGTGCCATCCCCGTTGCCGCCTGGGCGATTTCCCGGGAGAACAGCACCAGGGCCTCTTTCTTCGGGTGGGCGGTGCTGATCTTTACCACCACTTCCCGGCAATCGGCATTCCGGCCATGGGCGCCGTAGGTGGTCTCCGTGCCCAACAGTTCAATGCTGGTTTCCGAGTAACCGGGCAGGCCCCGCTCGCTGAACATCCGGGAGGTTTTGGCCAGGATGGCCTCGGCCACCGCTTGCGCCTTGGCGTTGGCGTTCATGCCTGCCAGCAGGAAGGTCACGGTGCATTTGAAGCCATCCGGCCAGGTGCCGGAGACCTTGTAACTGTCGGTCGGGGGAAGCCCCCGGGCGCCGTGAACCTTTACCTGATCCGTTCCGGTTTCCGTCAGTTCAACGCCGGTGAAGTCGCAGGTGACATCCGGCAGCCAATAGGCCCTCGGATCACCGATCTCATAGACCAGTTGCTCCGCCACCGTGCCCCGGCTGACCTTGCCGCCGGTGCCGTCGGGTTTGGTGATCAGGATGTCGCCATCGGCGTTCACTTCGGCAATGGGGAAGCCCATATCGGCGTAACCATCGGCCACCGCTTCCCAGTCAGTAAAATTGCCACCGGTGGATTGGGCGCCGCACTCGAGCAGGTGCCCGGCCAGACTGCCCTGGGCCAGCTTGTCGTAGTCATTCCAGTGCCAGCCAAACTCATGAACCAGCGGCGCCAGCACCAGGGCGCTGTCCGCCACCCGGCCGGTAATCACGATATCGGCTCCCTGTTCCAGGGCGGCCACCAGGCCAGGGGCTCCCAGATAGGCATTCAGGCTGACCATCATCGCCGGCATGGGCTGGCCGGAGCTCATCTCAGTGATCCCCATATCGGCCAGTTTTTTCTTCTTCATCAGCAGGTCGTCGCCCAGCACCAGGGCAATCTTCATTTCCACACCGGCTTTCTCGCACAAAGCCTGCAGAGCATCACGGCAGGCGAGGGGATTCACGCCGCCAGCATTGGCCAGTACCCGGATGCCTTTTTCCTTGATGTCACCGAGGAGCGGGGCCATGACCGTTTGCACAAAATCCCGGGCGTAACCCTGGCTCGGGTCTTTCATTTTCTGTCCGGCCATGATGGACATGGTGATTTCGGCCAGGTAGTCGGCCACCAGGTAATGGATGTTGCCCTGGCGGACCAGTTGCGCGGCGGCGGTTTCCGTGTCGCCCCAGAAAGCGGCGGAGCATCCGATGCGAACGGTTTTCGGGGAATCGACCATCGTGTTGTGCCTTGTCTGCTGTTGCCAGCCCGATGCCTGGGTGCTGGCTCGGGCCGTGGGGTTCAATCTTGGTAACGACAATACCAAGCAAGCGCTTGGTTTGTAAACAGGCACGTTTAAGGTAGAATTAAAGGCCTCATTTGCCAACCGGACAGCGTTCGTGAGCCAGACCCAGATTCTCCAGTCCCTGATTGCCGAAAACCTCGTGTCAGACCCCAGCGGTGCCCGTGGTCGACTGCTTACGGAAGCCGCCAGACTGTTTCGCGAGAAGGGGTATGAGCGCACGACGGTGCGGGATCTGGCGGCCGCCGTGGGTATTCAGTCGGGCAGTCTGTTCCACCATTTCCGCACCAAGGAGGACATACTCAAGGCGGTGATGGTGGAAACCATCCGGCTGAACACGGCGCTGATGCAGGCGGCACTGGAGGCCGCAGACTCCAGTCGGGACAAACTCCGGGGGCTGATTCGTACCGAACTGGAATCGATCAACGGCCAGACCGGCGAGGCCATGGCCGTGCTGGTATTTGAATGGCGAAGCCTCTCGGCCCCTTCCCAATCAGAGGTGCTGGAGTTGCGAGACATCTACGAGAAGCTGTGGCTGGAGGTGCTGGCATCCCTGAAAGAAGACGGTGCCCTGGCCGCAGACCCGTTTGTGGTGCGCCGTATGTTGACCGGCGCCCTGAGCTGGACGGTTACCTGGTACAAACCTGAGCGGGGAGGGCTGACGCTGGATGGCCTGACCGATCAGATCATGGCGATGCTGGGCTTATAGAAGGCAGAGGCCCCCGGGCCATTGGCCTGATCGGCATGACGGAATCGGCACTCCAGCCATTTTTGTCGGACAGTTTTACCCGCACTCTTACCCTGGTGACGAAAACCCCTCGGGGCTTCCCAACTGTATAAAAACAACGTAACACAGGGCGAATTATGATGTTCTCACTGTTCAGACAGCCCGGCCTCGGGCTGGCCGCACGCCTGAAATGTCTCACGCTGGCTGCCGTTGCCGTGCTTGCAGGCTGCTCCGCCAATCCCATTTACACGACCACGGGCATTGTTCTGTCGAATTATTCGGAGAGCGAGGCGACGCCGTACGTGCTGCAGATGTCGGACCCAAAAATGGCCTGTGCACTGGGTGAGGGCATTGATCCATTGCTGTACTCGTTCTCCCGGGTGACGGATGCGCCGAACAGCACCGGTTCCCTGCTCATGCTACTGGCCGGCAACTGCATGGAATACCGCGCCTGGGAGGCAGAGCTTGCCTACCTCAGAGCCGATTTCGAGGGCAATGTGCCCGCGGCGAAAGACGCCCGCGAAGAAGCCAAACGCCTGTACGCGGTCACCGCCGAGCGGCGGCTGAAAGCCTTCAGGCGGGCAATGGCCGCCTACGAATTCGACCCGGCGGCGGAACCGCTGGAGTGCCCGTTCCTGTTTACCGAACAGGACGAACTGACCTTCCTGCTGGGTCTGCTCACTGGCATGCAAGCCATTGTGAATGATGCCAATTCCGGCGCCCAGGCCGGTGTTCCCAAGAATATCGCGCCTCAGGCTGAACGGGCCGCGCAGTGCCTGGACAATGAACAGTGGGGTGGTTTGCCCAACGCCATCCGGGCCCTGGTATGGCTGTTGCTGCCGGATACCCGCCCGGCGCTGTCTCCGGACCCGTGGACGGTACTTGAGAACAGCTCGAAACTTGGCGTCGACAAGGGTATCCGTGCCTCCATGGCCCTGGAGGCCGTGGCGGCGGAAACCTTCGGCCGGCCCGCCGTCCTGAAGGACGTGATCGCCCGCTTTGCGGCGGCGGAAGCCACCATTGATGTCTGGGATGACTACCGCCTGGTGGACGAGGTGGCCGCTGGTGTCATCCGGTTCTCCTCCGACAAGTACTGGACTGCCCATTACGGTTACCGTACGCCCCAGAGCTTCTTCGGCAAGATGAGCCCCGAGCGCAACACCGAAAATGT
The DNA here is from genome assembly GCA_966210405.1 of uncultured Marinobacter sp. Classification (GTDB taxonomy): domain Bacteria; phylum Pseudomonadota; class Gammaproteobacteria; order Pseudomonadales; family Oleiphilaceae; genus Marinobacter. The sequence goes on along the minus strand of CBIHLH010000008.1, from coordinate 39,193 downwards.
TGAAACCATGAGTCTCGACGGCCTGCTCTGAAGCAGGCCGTACAAAATCTTCCCCCGTTGATACAAAGACAAGAATGACCCGGAGGTCGTTATGATCCGCAAGACCCTTTCCGCCCTGACCCTGGTTGCCGCGGCACCGCTCGCGTCGGCCCAGGCCATCAGCATGTGCGTGTTCGATGTGATTGGCGCCAACGGTGACTTTTACAACTTCATGGAGGACTACGCCCTGGAGATGAAAGCCCATGGTGTGGATTTCCAGCTCAAACCCTACACCGACGAGGGCGTGGCCATTGGCGATTTCAACGCCGGCCAGTGTGACGCAGTGGCCGCTACCGATCTCCGCACCCGGCCTTACAACCGGTTTACCGGCAGTATCAGCGCGGTCGGAGCGATCCCGACCTACGATAACCTGAAGACCCTGCTGGCCACGCTGGCACAGCCAAAGGCGGCCCCGCTGATGAAGGAGAACGGCTACGAGGTGCTGGGTATCGTGCCCGTGGGCGCCGGCTACCTGTTCGTGAATGACCGTAGCATTGATACCGCCGGTGAGCTGGCCGGCAAGCGGATGGCGACCCTGGACTACCAGAAGGACGCCATCCACATGGTGAACTACGTCAAGGCGACGGTGGTGCCGTCTGACATCACCAACTTTGCCGGCAAGTTCAATAACGGCTCTGTGGATACCGCCTACGCACCCGCCTTCGCGTATCAGGCGCTGGAATTGTACAAGGGCATTGGCGACAAGGGCGGCATTGTGGATTACCCACTGGCGCAGTTGACCCTGCAGATTATCGCCAGGGATGAGGTGCTGGACGACGCCACCGCCCAGAAGGCCCGGGAAGTCGCGTGGGCTATGTTCCCCCAGGCCATGGACCTGATTCGCGGCCAGGAAAGCGCCATCCCCGAATCCAAGTGGATCCGGATTCCGAAAAAGGATATTCAGGGCTATCAGGAAATGTTCCGGCAGAACCGGCTGGAAATGCGGGACGGCCTTAACGGCGCACCAGATGTCTATGACCCCAGGATGCTGAGCCTGCTAAGCAAGATACGCTGTGCCAGCAACCCGTCTGCGTCTGAATGCACCGCTGAAAATCGCGAATAACAAGGCGGGCACTTGATGAACTGGCGAGCATTGACGGCCCCGGCGGCCCGGACACTCTATCCCATGCACCGGTTGCATGGGGCGGTACTGCTGTTGCTCCTGCTCTTTACCCTGCTATTGGGCATGGGGAATTCGCTGCACTCCCGCCTGTTGTGGGTGGGCGAGCAGACCTGGCCGAACTATTACCTGCTGAACCCGGAGGCCACGGAGCCCTCCTGCCAGTTGGACATGAACGTGGACGCCGAGGTGAAGAAACGGATCCAGGCCTACCAGCCGGATCCGGACGCCTTGTTCAGTTCTCCCCCGGATCCCGATGCCATTCGCCAGTCCCTGCTGAAGAACCTGGAGCTGTGTGAGCAGCAATACGCGATCTACCAACAGAACCTGAAACACGCGACGCCGGCTCTGGGGGTGTTCAAAACCGTGGAGCAGGGGCTGGCGGACTTCCTGCTCAATAATATCGATCTGACCAAGTACCTGTTTATTGCCATGTTTGCCCTGGCGGCGGCGATAGCCGCCCTGGATGCCGACCATATTGCTTTGCGGCTGGCCCGCAACCGCTCTGAATGGCGACTGAGCCAGGGCAGCCAGTTAGTCGTCAACGGCCTGATGGTCTGGTCCGTGAACAGCTATCTGGGGCGCCTGGCGAACACGCCGGGCGGGGAGGATACCGCCAGTCTGCAGACGGCCTGGGCCGGAGTATTCGGCCTGTTCATGGTGATTAATGCGGTGCGCTTACTGTACGTTCCCAAGCGAGTACGGGCAGGCAGTCTGTCGGCCTCGTCCGGGCTGGTGGTGCCGTTGTATTGCGTCATGGGCCTGATTGCCATGAGCTACTTTTTCTTTGTTGACGGCTACTCCTCCGGGCTGGCCATCTACTTCGGCATGATGTCCAACCTGTCCTCCATGTTCATCAACATTGGCCTGTATGTGCTGGTCGGCATGGTGCTGAAGCAGACCCGGAACTGCTGCTGAACGTGATCAAACCCTATCAACTGCCGGCTCCGATGCTGGCCTCGGTGATTATTTTTGCCACCGCGTTCCCGACCGCGTTCACCGGAGCATCCGGCATCTTTATCCTGGCCGTTGGTGGCGTGGTGTACGATGAACTGCGCCGGGTCGGGGCAGGGCGTCAACTGGCCCTGGCCACTACCGCGATGTCCGGAAGCCTCGGGGTGGTGCTGAACCCCTGCCTGCTGATCGTGGTGGTGGCCGCCCTGAACAAGGAAGTGACCACCACCGAAATGTACGGCTGGGGCTTCTGGGTCTTCATTATGTCGGCGTTGCTGTTTTCCTTCGTGGTCTGCAAAACCGAGGGTAACTGGAAGCCCCGCCCCGCCCCGGGCGCCTTCCGGGCCTCCGTTGGACAGCTTCGGCCACTGCTGCCCTACGTGATGGTGGCTGCCGGGGTTATTCTGGCGGTCTGGCTGATACTGGGCCTGCAGTTCAATGAATACAGCGCACCGCTGATCCTGCCGCTGGTGATGCTGGCCCTGGTGTACCTGGATGCCAGCCCGGCCAATCGCGAGCCCGGAGAAACCCGCCGGGGGGCGTTCTGGAACCGGAGCGCGGCAGCGGCCAGTGATTCCGCGGTGCACATCGGCGCGTTGCTTGCCCTGATCGGGTTCTCCATCTGTCTGGGTGGCATCCTGGAGCGCTCGGACATCGTGCACGCACTGTTCCCCGAGCACCTCACCAGCCCCTGGATTGCCATGCTGGTCATCGTGGCACTGCTCACCTGCATTGGCATGGTGATGGACCCGTTCGGCGCGGTCATACTGGTGTCTGCCACCATTGCCCAGCCGGCCATTCAGATGGGTATTGACCCCCTGCACTTCTGGATTGTCTGCCTGGTGGCGTTTGAGCTGGGCTATCTCAGCCCGCCGGTGGCCCTGAATCACCTGCTGACCCGTCAGGTGGTGGGCGAAACCGAGGTGCTGGCGGCGGAGCGCACGGGTTCCTTCTGGCACCGGTATGAACGCCTGTTACTGCCGCTGGCGGTGATGGGCCCGACGCTGTTGCTGGTGGCCTTTGTGCCGATGCTGTTCTACGCGTTGTAACCTTGCTCCTGTCACAATGAACGCCGCCCGAGGGGAGACTCCGGGCGGTTTTTTGCATCCGGGGCATGAGGTTTCACGTAACGGTTAACACTCAGTAAAAAACACATCGGCCGGGATGGGTTATGCTGGCGAAAACGGTGGAGAATGGGGTTATGTGGCTAGTCGCGGTTGGTCGTAACATTGCCCGGCTTTCGGTGGCTCCGGTGCTTGGGCTTTTTCTTGCCGGGTGTGGAGGAGACTCCGGGGGCAGTGCTCCGCCGGCCACGGTGGCCCTGAGCGGCAGCATCGACATTGAGGCGGGCACCCGGGTGGATGCCGATAATGCCGACGCCCTGCTTGGCCGGGCGCCGTTAACCGGTGCCCAGCCCCTGCCGCCGGAATTTATCCTGGCGGGGTATGTGAGTGATGTGGCGGATACGACGCCTTATCCAGTTACAGAGGAAATTCCTCAGCCTTTTTTCTTCTTTCCGGATCCCGAAGATGTTTACGTGGTGTCATTACAGGCTGGACTGGAACTGACCCTTCAGAGTTTCGCGACGAGGCTGGGCAGCGAGTCCGATCTCCGGCTTACTGTCACTGCACCGGACGGCACGATCTTCGGGACGGCCACCGCGAGCAGCGACGGAGCGCCCGTCAGCATTTTGCTTTCGGGCGCTCCTGAAGGTGAGTACACAGTGTCGGTGACGTCGCTGGATGCGCCCCCCATGCTCTATATTCTATCGTCGTCGAGAACCGAACTTGCCAACACCGCCGCCTACGACTGGCCCCGGCATGAGTTTGTCGAGGACGAAGCCATTGTGGCCCTGCGCGATCCCGGTAACGCGGGTGCCCGGGCCAGTGGCCTGCCGGCCAGTGCGTTGATGGCGCCAGGCCGGCAGATTGCACCCGGGCTCTGGACGGTCCGGCGCCCCGCCACAGTGGCCATGCAGGCGCAGGGTACCCCGGCGGAACAGACCCTGGCCTGGATCCGGCAACTGCGGGACGACCCCGCCATCCGGCATGCCTCCCCGAACTATAAAACCCGGGCCATGGCCACGCCGGTGGATGAGCCGTTCTATGCCAGTCGGGTGCTGGGGCAACAGTGGCATTACAGCCTGATAAACGGTCCGGTGGCCTGGCAACTGGCGCCCGACGGTGGCGCGGGGGTGAATGTCGCGGTGCTGGATACCGGTTTGTTCCGGGACAGTTCGGGACAGTGGCATCCGGATCTGGTCGGCAAAGTAACGGACAGCTTTGGCGTATTGGGTGGCTTTGATTTTGTCGATGACGATAATCTCCCCGCTGACCCGGGCAATTCAGTGGGTGGCAGTGTCTATCATGGCACCCACGTCGCTGGTACCGTCGCGGCCCGGGTGAATGACAGCGGCGGTGCTGGTGCCGCGTTTAAATCCAACCTGGTGCCTGTGCGGGTGCTGGGTGAGGGCGGGTCAGGAACGCTGGGCGATTTGCTTGAGGCTATGGATTGGGTGTTGGGCGATGAGGCAGAGAGCCGACCGCCGGCGGATGTTGTTAATCTGAGCCTGGGTGGCTTGCCCTGTGGCGATCCATCGGTGGCTTCGGTCAACCCGGGTGACGGCTTCACAAGCCTCCAGGAACTGATCAACTCAGGAGTTGCCGCGGGCACCCTGTACGTGGCCGCCGCCGGCAATGCCGCCACCAGCCAGCCGTCCTGTCCGGCCGCCCTGAACAACGTATTCTCGGTCAGTGCTGTAGATGGCGCCGGCACCCTGTCGTCCTACTCCAACTTTGGCACCACCATTGATCTGGCCGCACCCGGCGGCGATGCCAGCCGCGACGGCAATGGCGATGGTCAGGGCGACCTGGTCAGCAGCACCAGCGCCGCCGTGGTCGATGGCGAGCTTCAGCCGGTCTATCGCGGGTTGCAGGGGACCTCCATGGCGGCGCCTCACGTATCGGGTGTACTGGCGTTGATGAAAGGTGTCAAACCTGCATTAACATCCGCTGAAGTGGAGGGTTTTCTTGAAACCGGCGAGCTTACGCTGCCACCCTGCGAACCGGGCTGTCGCCGAACCGACCAGTTGGGCTATGGACTTCTGGATGCCGGTAAGGCTGTACAAGCCGCTCTCTCTGGAACTCCGCCGGAATTGCTCACGGCCTCGCCGGCAGTGATAAACTTGGCGTCGGAAGCCGGTGTGGTGGTAAGAGAGGCTGTGACGATATCGCGCCTGGGCAATTACAGTGCGACGATAACCGGGGTATCCGGAGTCGAAGACTGGTTCACTGCCTCTTTTGAATCGGGCCCTCCACCGGTAATAATTAATGATGAGAGCCCATCTGCACAGTTGACCCTCACCCTGAACCCCGACGCACTGGACCCTGGGGTGTCGTCACGGGCCAGCCTGGTGATCACCTACGATTCCGGTACGGAAACCGGGGCAACGCTTACCATACCGGTGATCGGCCAGCAGATCACCGACCAACAAGCCCGGGACGCCGGCCGGCATTTCGTCCTGCTGGTGAAGCCGGAGCCGGTCGGTGATATCTACGAAACAGTCGGCCAGAGTGTCGCCACTGTGAACAACGGCCGGTACCTGTTCCGCTTTGTCCCGGACGACGGTCAGCCCCCGGTCTTGTCGAACGAAGTACCGCCAGGGCGCTATATCCTGGTGGCCGGCACCGACCTCGATAACGATGGCCTGATCTGCCACGCTGGCGAGGCCTGCGCCGAGTACCCGGTCGCCGGTTTGCGGCAGGTGATCGAGCTGCGCGCGAACCAGCCGGTTACCGGGCTGCGGATGACCACGAGTTATTCACGGCCGGCGTTATCCACGGCCTCGCCGGCGCTGTTGCCAAGGCCGGATTTCCGGGGCTACCGGTTGCTGCCAGAAACGGCGAATTCTCAATCCAGCAATACCAAGGCAGTCAAAACCCGATGAACACTCCATGGCATCTGATCAGAACCAGCCTGATCGCAGCCGGCCTGGTGTCGGCGGGCTGCGCGGTCAGTCAGACTGAAACCGACGCCGGAGCGCCGCTTGCCCGGCAGGTGGCCCAATCCGCCCACTGTGGGCTAACCGCGCCCGGGGCGCTTCATATCAACAGCCGGGCGGAGGTGGCGCGTCTGGAGGCCTTGCCGGGGCGAAGCTTGTCCCTCCAGGCGCTGCGCACGATCGATTACCAGCGGGAGCACATTGTGCTGGCGTCCATTGGGCAAAAACCGACCGGAGGCTTTGGCGTCACCCTGGCCGGTTCGGAACTGGTGGACGATACCCTGGAACTGACGGTCAAAGTGACTGAGCCGGCGCCCGGGACCCTGGTTGCCCAGGCACTGACCACGCCCTGCGCGGTCATTGCCGTGACTGCATCCGGGTGGCGCGAGGTGCGCATCACCCGGGTGAAAAACAACCGTTGATCTTTGCGCCCGAATCCCTAAGCTATGGCTCAGCTTTTTCTATCAATCGCGGAGTCACTTCCTGCCTATGAGCCAGCAACAATACAACGCCGATGCTATTGAAGTACTGAGCGGCCTGGACCCCGTGCGCAAGCGCCCGGGCATGTACACAGACACCAGCCGCCCGAACCATCTGGCCCAGGAGGTGATTGATAACAGCGTCGATGAGGCGCTGGCGGGCCATGCCCGGCGTATTGATGTGGTGCTCTACAGCGACGGTTCCCTGAGCGTGGAGGACGACGGACGAGGCATGCCGGTGGACATCCACAAGGAACAGGGGGTGCCCGGGGTTGAGCTGATCCTCACCCGCCTGCACGCAGGTGGCAAGTTCTCCCAGGGTAACTACAACTTTTCCGGGGGGCTGCACGGTGTCGGGGTGTCGGTGGTCAATGCTCTGTCCACCCACCTGGAAGTGACGATCAAGCGGGATGGCCAACTCCACCGGATGACCTTTGCCAATGGCCACAAGCTCTCCGAGCTGGAGGTCATCGATAGCGTCGGCAGGCGCAACACGGGTACGCGCCTGAAATTCATGCCCGATCCGTCCTATTTCGACAGCCCGAATTTTTCGGTCAGTCGTCTGCGCCATAATCTCCGCGCCAAGGCGGTGCTGTGTCCCGGGCTGATCGTTACCTTTGTGCAGGAAAAAACCGGCGAAAAGGACGAGTGGTGCTACGAAGACGGCCTGCGTGATTACCTGCGTACCGCCCTCGCGGACCTCGAAGTGGTGCCGCTGGAGCCGTTTACCGGCAGTTTCTCCGGCAACGCCGAAGCGGTGGACTGGGCCATTCAGTGGTTGCCGGAGGGCGGCGATGCGCTGATGGAAAGCTACGTCAACCTGATTCCGACGGCCCAGGGCGGCACCCACGTGAATGGCCTGCGCACCGGGTTGCTCGAGGCCATGCGGGAGTTCTGTGAATTCCGCAACCTGCTGCCCCGTGGCGTCAAGCTCTCGCCTGAGGATATCTGGGAACGCGCCGCCTACGTGCTGTCGTTCAAGATGCAGGAGCCGCAGTTTTCCGGTCAGACCAAGGAACGTCTGTCATCCCGCGAAGCCGCGGCGTTTATCTCCGGTGTCGTCAAGGATGCGTTCAGCCTCTGGCTGAATCAGCATACGGATGTGGCCGAAGCGCTGGCGGAGCTGTTTATCAGCAACGCCCAGCGGCGGTTGCGGGCCAGCAAGAAGGTGGCCCGGAAAAAGGTAACCTCCGGCCCGGCCCTGCCGGGTAAACTTGCCGACTGTTCCGGTGGTGATACCGCCCGTTCCGAACTGTTCCTGGTGGAGGGGGACTCTGCCGGCGGTTCCGCAAAACAGGCACGGGACCGGGAGTTCCAGGCGGTGATGCCCCTGCGTGGCAAGATCCTGAATACCTGGGAGGTGGATTCCGGGGAGATTCTGGCCTCTCAGGAGGTGCATGATATTGCCGTGGCCATCGGCGTAGACCCGGGCTCGGACCAACTGGACGGCCTGCGCTACAACAAGGTCTGTATCCTGGCGGATGCGGATTCCGACGGCCTGCACATTGCCACGCTGCTGTGTGCCCTGTTTGTAAAACACTTCCGGCCGGTGGTTGCCGCTGGCCATGTGTTTGTTGCCATGCCACCGCTGTACCGGGTGGATCTGGGTAAGGAGACTTTCTATGCCCTGGACGAGCATGAGAAGCAGGGCATCCTGGACCGTATTGCGGCCGAGAAGCGAAAAGGCAAGATATCGGTCACCCGATTCAAGGGGCTGGGCGAGATGAACCCGCTCCAGTTGCGTGAAACGACCATGGCGCCGGATACCCGCCGCCTGGTGATGCTGACCATTGAAGACGGCGACGATACCGACAGTCGCATGGATATGTTGTTGGGCAAGAAGCGGGCGTCGGACCGCCGGGCCTGGCTGGAAGCCTATGGAAACATGGCGGACATCACTGCTTGATATTCGTTGTGGTGCTATAAACAGCATCCTTTATTCTTTCTACGACTTCCAAAAAATCGTTATCCTGCCAGTTTTCTGATCGGGAAGAACCTGAATGGACTGGCAAGGCTGGTTTGCGCTGGGCCTCGCAGGTGGCGCGCTATTACTCATGAGTGCAGGACGACAGGCACCCCATCTGGTGATGATGGGTGTGCTGGTCGTGCTGAGCGCCAGTGGCATCGTTTCCTCGGAGCAGGCTCTGTCGGGGTTCAGCAACAGTGGTCTGATTACCGTGGTGGCCATGTTCGTGGTGGCTGCGGGCATTCACCACTCCGGCGGGGTGGATCTGCTGGTCCATCACCTGTTGCGCAGCCCGAAAACCGTTCGTTCCGCCCAGGCCCGTATCGCGCTCCCGGTCGCTCTGCTGAGCGGCTTCCTGAACAACACCCCGGTGGTGGCCACCATGATTCCGGCAGTACACGCCTGGTCCCGGAAAATTGGTATCGCGCCTTCCAAGCTGATGATTCCCCTGAGTTACTCGGCCATTCTTGGTGGCACCCTGACGCTGATTGGCACCAGCACCAACCTGGTGGTCAATGGCCAGTATCAGCATCTGACCGGTGCGGAGGGTTTTTCCATTTTTTCCATTACCGCCGTTGGTCTGCCGGTCGCGGTGATTGGTGTCACCGCCATGCTGCTGTTTATGCCCCGGTTCCTGCCGGATCGCAAGGACCAGCAGAAATTCGGTTCCATGCGGGAGTTTACCCTTGAGGTGGCGGTGTCCTTTGACGGTCCCCTGGTTGGCAAGACCGTTGGCGAGGCCGGGCTGCGGGAACTGGAACGGCTGTATCTGGTCGAGATTGAGCGTGATGGCAGCGTGGTCACGGCAGTACCTTCGGAAGAACGCCTCCGGGGCGGTGACCGGCTGGTGTTTGCCGGCGATACCCAGGCTATTTCCGACTTGCTGCGCATCAACGGTATCGTGCCCTCGGTGCACGAGGATGAACCCAGTCTGAGTAAAGACCGGGCCGAGCGGCGGCTGGTGGAAGCGGCCCTGTCGCCGCAGTCGGATGTGCTGGGCCTGACCATTCGCGATGCCCGTTTTCGCGACCGCTACGGTGCGGTCGTGCTGGCCGTGGCCCGTGGTGGTGAGCGAGTGTCCGGCAATCTCGGCAATATCCGCCTGAAACCCGGGGATGTGTTGTTGCTGGAAGCCCGGCCGGCGTTCGTGAGCCGGCAGCGGTATAACAAGGATTTTCTGCTGATCAACGATCTGGAGACAGAAACGCCACGCCACGACCGTGCCTGGCTGTCCTGGGGTGTGTTGCTGGTGCTGGTCGGGCTGGCGGCCTGCGGCGTCCTGAGTATGCTCAATGCCGCCCTCCTGGGCGCTGCCCTGATGATTCTCAGTGGCTGCTGTTCGGTGGGCCAGGCCCAGAAGTCCGTGGATGTCCCGGTTGTTCTGACCATTGCAGCCTCGTTTGCCTTGGGCGCCGCCCTTGACGAAACCGGTGCCGCCGCCTATGTCGCCACCGGCATCCTTGGCTTGAGCCAGGGCCATGTTCTGCTGGCCATCCTGCTGGTTTACATTGCGGTGTCTGTGCTGACGGAAGTGATCACCAACAATGCCGCAGCGGTGCTGGTGATTCCGGTGGTGCTGTCGATGACATCCGCCATGGGGGTGGCGGCCGAGCCGTTCGTCATTGCCGTGATGATGGCCGCGTCCGCCAGCTTTGCCACGCCGCTGGGCTACCAGACCAATATGATGGTGTTCGGGCCGGGTGGGTACCGGTTCGGGGACTTTGTGAAGGTGGGCCTGCCGATGAACCTGTTCGTCGGCGCCGTCACCGTTACGGTGATTGCGCTGGTGTACGGCATCAGTCCGGGCTGAAGACCGGCTCCGGCGAGTTGGCCAGTATGTCGCAGCACAGCACACGCAGACGGCCGTGATGATAGTAGCCGAGGGATAGGGTGACGCACATATAGGCGCCGGTCACACACAGGTAGGGCGCGGTCACCTGGAGGTTTTCCGGCTGGGCCAGGGCCTGGCGCAGGTACTGCTGACGGTACCAGTCGGCCCGGCTGGTGCTTTCCAGGGGCTTGAAGCGTGGGTCCATTCGCCTGGCAATGGTGTCCGATACCAGCGTGTCTTCGATCTGAACGCCCTTGTCATCCGCCAGATAGCAGCGAGATGCCGCCGGGTGATTCAGTAGTTCCAGGCAGGCCGAGTGCATATCGGCACCGTTGCAGAGCCGGGCTATGGCACTCTCGAAATAGCCCCTGAAGAACTCGACCAGTTGCAGGGTCGGGTCCAGAGTGATCTGGTTCCGTACCTTGTATTCCTGGAGCAGATGATCAAAGTCCGTGGGTGCCTGGCTCAGTTGCCCGAAATCCGTACTGGGCCGGCGGAAATAGAAGCCCTGCACAAAATCCACGCCGGCGTCGATGGCAATCATGGCCTGATCCCGGGTCTCTACCCCCTCCAGTAACACCAGGCATCCGGACTGGTGCAGCAGGGACACAATTCCATTCAGGATTTGGCGTGCCTTGTGATCTTCGGTGGCCCGGGTCAGCAGTGTACGGTCCAGCTTGACGATGTCCGGTGACAGGTTCCAGATGCGCTCAAAGTTGGAGTGGCCGGCACCAAAGTCGTCAATCGCGGTCAGGCAGCCCAGCTCCTTGTAGTAGGCAACGGTGTCCCGTAGCCGGGCGGCGTCATCGGTGGGCTGCTCGACGATTTCCATGACGATCCGGTGGGGAGGCAGGCCGGTTTTCTTCAACAACTGGCCAAAAAAAGAATCGGCCTGATGCCCGCTGGTCACGGCGCCGGGAGAAACATTGAGAAACAGCCAGTTCAGTTGATCTTCGATGCCACTGTAGTTGCGAATGTGCAGGTATCGGCAGAGCCGGTCCAGCAACAGGTTTTCGGCGTTGCTGGTGGGCAGTTGAAACAGGTGAATCGGCAGAACAGCTGCATTATCGGGGTCGTAAGCGCGAATCAGGGCCTCGTAACCAACAATGCGTTTATGGGAGATGCTGTAGATCGGCTGAAGCGCCGTTCTCAGGGTCAGACCCTGAAAGTCCGCTGTCCAGACTTCTCCTTCCCGGTTCAGCATGGGCGACAGCACGTCCAGTTCCGGCACCGTCAGCGTTTCAGGGAGGGTTCGCGACATAGGCTATTCTGATTGGTTGAACGAATGCATCGGGCGCCTCAGAGGAGCACCTGAACGGTCTCTTATCAGTACAGTCGGAATCGAAAAGATTAAGGTTTACTGATAGTTGAAGTGAGGTTGCCAAAAAACGGCAGACATTACCACTGTTTCATGTAGAAAGTGGCAACTGTTTGTATCTTTTGTGGGAAGGTGTGAGGGCCAGCAAGCAAAGCGACCCGCTCAGCGGGCCGCCAGGAGCTTAGTTGTTGCTGGGAACAACGACGCTTTCGTCAAATTCCAGTTCCATGTCTTTTCCTCTCATTCAATGAGGCTCCTGACGGAGCGATTAAAGTATGGGTAAAGTGTAGTCTTGTGAATAATTTGAACAATCCGTAAAACCCCTATACGACAAAAGGCATAGTCAACAAGTCGGTCAGATTTTTTGATGGTGGCCAGCAAAACATTTTGATTTTTTTCGGAGTCGTAAGTTTCTAGACTCCCCTGATAGTATTGCTATTACCACAGGGAATGAGGTTTCCTATCGCCATGCAGCTCAGAAACACCCCCTCGCGTTATGGCGGGGTCGCCATCGTCCTGCACTGGCTGGCTGCCATTGCCATTGTCGGGCTCTTTGCCCTGGGCTACTGGATGGTTGATCTCACCTACTACCATGACTGGTACAAGCGCGCGCCGGATATCCACCGCAGCATTGGCCTGTTGCTGTTCGGGGTTATGCTGTTGCGGGTCGTCTGGCGGCTGGCGAACCCGGTGCCGAAGCCTCTGCCCGAGCACTCCCGTGTGGAAGTGCTTGGCGCCCATGCCGTTCACGGTTTGCTTTATCTGCTGATTTTCGTGGCCATGGTCAGCGGTTACCTGATTTCGACGGCGGGCGGCGACCCCATCAGTGTGTTTGGCTGGTTCGACGTGCCGTCGGTGACCGGCCGCGTTGACCGCATGGAAGATCTGGCCGGCGAGGTGCATTACTGGGCAACGTGGGCGCTGGTTATCCTGGCGGGCCTGCACGGTGTCGCAGCCCTGAAGCACCACATGGTTGATCGCGATAACACCCTCAGGCGTATGTTCGGACGCTAGGGCATGCCCGGGTTTATGGTTTTATGCCCCGTGTCGGGGCTCATCTGAAAGGGAGAATCTCATGAAAAAACTGATTCTGGCTTCGGCCGTATCAATGGCGTTGACGGGTGCCGTGCAGGCGAACGAGCACAGCGGCACCTACGATTTCGACAATGAAGGTGATCACCAGTTCATTACCTTCAAGATCTCACACCTCGGTTACAGCTGGCTGTATGGTCGCTTTAACGAATTTGACGGTCAGTTTGTCTACGACGAAGCCAATCCCGCCAACAGCTCGGTGTCCGTTACCATCGATACCGGCAGCGTCGACACCAACCATGCCGAGCGTGACAAGCATCTGCGCAGTGAAGATTTCCTGTACGTGGATGAGTTTCCGCAGGCAACCTTCAAGAGCAAGCGAGTGGTGGTGGATGACGAAGGCGAAGCAGACATCATCGGTGATCTTACGCTTCGGGGCGTAACCAAAGAGATCACCCTGGACGCGGAGATGATTGGTCACGGTGCCGATCCCTGGGGTGGCTACCGTATGGGCTTTGAAGCCGAGACCGAGCTGCGGCTGAAGGACTTCGGTATCCCGATGGATCTTGGGAAAGCCTCCGAAACCGTGGAATTCACGATTTCCGTGGAAGGTATCCGGCAGTAGTCCTGGCGGGCCCTGCGAGGAGAAGGGTTCCGGGTTTTCCCGGAACCCTGCTTTTACGACACTTCAGAAGAGCTGCGAACCGCGTTGCAGGAATTGCACAGGTGGCGTTGCCGCCAGAATTGCCCCGCAAAAATGACCAACCATATCAGCAGGCCCGCCCAGAGATAGGGCTCGGGTATCTGAAAGCTGCCACTGATCGCAAACTCCACCAGGAGCATCAGGGCCACCGCCAGAACCGCATTCACCATCGCTGTTGCCATGGCTTGCCCGCAGGCTTTGATGTTAGGTCTCATAGTGTTCCGCTTGTTGGTGAAGTAAGACGGTCTTCTATTCACTGAGGGCGAGCATACGGCTCACCTTACAGACTCTCCATGCGGGAATTCCGCTATTGGAAATTGGTGTATAGGGCCAGTGCTCCATATAATGTGCGCTCCACCTGGCCCGTGATTCTTTCGGGCTGAGAGGGTAGCATCACGGGCGTTCTTCAAATCAGGTAAACCAGGTAAAAGAGGCATCCATGCCAGAGTTTCAGACCACGGATGAAGGCTTCGAGCGGGTTTCACTCCGGGACTATACAGAAAAGGCGTACCTTGATTACTCCATGTACGTCATTCTCGACCGGGCACTCCCCAATGTTGGCGACGGGCTGAAACCGGTCCAGCGGCGTATTGTTTACGCCATGTCCGAACTGGGGCTGAAGTCCACCTCCAAGTACAAGAAGTCCGCCCGGACCGTGGGTGATGTGCTGGGCAAGTTTCATCCTCACGGTGACAGCGCCTGTTATGAGGCCATGGTGCTCATGGCGCAACCGTTCTCCTACCGTTATCCGCTGGTCGATGGCCAGGGCAACTGGGGGGCGCCGGACGATCCCAAATCCTTTGCTGCCATGCGGTACACCGAATCCCGGCTGGCGGCCTTCGCCGATGTGCTGCTGGCCGAGCTTGGCCAGGGTACCGTGGACTGGGTGCCCAATTTCGATGGAACCATGGATGAGCCCTCTGTGCTGCCGGCCCGGTTGCCCCATGTGTTGCTTAATGGCACCACCGGTATTGCGGTCGGCATGGCAACGGACATTCCACCGCACAACGTCCGGGAAGTGGCCGCCGCCTGCATCCGGCTGCTGGACAAGCCAGAAGCGACGGTTGACGAGCTGTGTGAGCACATCAAGGGGCCGGATTTCCCGACCCGGGCGGAAATCATTACCCCGCGCAAGGATCTCCGGCAAATGTACGAAACCGGCCGGGGCTCCCTGCGCATGCGCGCCCGCTGGATTCGTGAGAGTGGGGAAATTGTGGTCACCGATCTGCCACACCAGGTGTCTGGTAACCGGGTGTTGGAGCAGATCGCCCAGCAGATGCAGACCAAAAAACTACCGATGGTGGCGGACCTCCGCGACGAATCCGACCACGAAAACCCCACCCGCCTGGTGATCGTGCCGCGCTCCAACCGGGTCGACCTGGATGGATTGATGGCGCATCTGTTCGCCAGCACCGATCTCGAGAAAACCTACCGGGTGAACATCAATGTGATCGGCAACGATGGCCGGCCAGGTGTCAAGGGCTTGCGCCAGATGCTGACGGAATGGCTGGCCTTCCGCCGGACCACGGTCACCCGGCGCCTTCAGCACAGGCTCGATAAGGTACTGGCACGGCTGCACATTCTTGAGGGCCTGCTGATTGCCTACCTCAATATTGATGAGGTCATCGAGATTATCCGCACCGAGGACAAGCCGAAGGCAGAGTTGATGAGCCGGTTCGGACTGTCCCCGGACCAGGCCGAGGCCATTCTTGAGCTGAAACTGCGGCACCTGGCCAAGCTTGAGGAAATGAAAATCCGTGGCGAACAGGATGAGCTGTCAGCGGAGCGGGATGAATTGCAGGCCATCCTGGGGTCGGAGGACCGGCTGCGGGCAATGATCAAGAGCGAACTCCAGGCCGATGCCGAGACCTTTGGCGATGACCGACGCTCACCCATTGTCGAGCGTGGAGAGGCGAAGGCGTTCAGTGACATCGACCTGGTCTCCAGCGATCCGGTCACGGTGGTGCTGTCCGAAAAAGGCTGGGTGCGGGCCGCCAAGGGCCATGACATCGAGCCGGAGGGGCTGAGCTACAAATCCGGTGACCGGTTCGCCCTCGCGGCCCGTGGCCGAAACAATCAGCAGGCGCTGTTCCTTGACTCCACCGGCCGGGCCTACGCCCTGATGGCTCACAGCCTGCCGTCGGCCCGGGGGCAGGGCGAGCCACTCACCGGGCGGATCAATCCGCCGTCAGGCGCCACCTTTTCAGGCCTGTTGATGGGCGACCCGGCCCGTAAGGCGCTGCTGGTCACGGATGGCGGCTATGGTTTTGTGACTTCCCTGGAGGACATGATCAGCAAAAACCGCAACGGCAAGGCGGTGGTGAGTGTGCCCCGGGGGGCCAGGATACTGCCGCCGGTTGTGGTTCCGGCCACGGACAAAACCCTGTACCTGGGAGCGGTGTCCAATGAAGGTCGCATGCTGGTGTTCCCGCTCGGCGAGCTTCCGGAACTGGCCAAAGGCAAGGGCAACAAGATCATCAGCATTCCCTCCGCCCGGGTACAGAACCGGGAGGAGTATGTGGTTGCGGTCGCGGTTTTCGCCGAGGACGACCAGCTCGAAATCCGGGCGGGTAAACGCAAATTGGGGTTGCAGTTCAATGATCTTGAACACTATCTGGGTGAGCGTGGCCGGCGCGGCCATAAACTGCCCCGGGGCTTGCAGCGCGTCGATGCCATTGATGTGATTCCCTCGGTGGCACGGGCACAGGAAGAGGAGCGTTCCGACAGTGAGTGAGCTGGTCCTGATTAACGTGTCCGGGCGCGACAAGCCCGGGCTCACCTCGGAGATTACCGGCATCATGGGGCGCTATGATGTGCGTATTCTGGACATTGGTCAGGCGGTCATTCATGACCACCTGACCTGGGGCATCCTGATCGAGATTCCGGACGAGTCGAAATCGTCGCCGGTGATTCGCGACCTGCTGTTCCGTCTGCACGCCCTGGACCTTCAGGTGCGGTTTGCGCCGATTACCGTTGAGGAGTACCAGTCCTGGGCGGAAGGCCGCAACCGGGCCTGTTACATCGTGACCCTGCTGTCGCGGGACATCAAGGCCGAACAGATTGCCCGGGTGTCTGCCATTACGGCACGCCATGGCCTGAATATCGACAACATCTCCCGCCTGTCGGCGCGACCCTCCCTGAACGTCTCCGAAAACCGGATTGCCTGCGTGGAATTCTCGGTACGGGGCACGCCCGCGGATCTCGAGCAGCTGAGGGCGGATTTTCTGCATATCGCCGGCGAAATGAACGTCGATATCGCCTTCCAGGAAGACTCCATTTTCCGCCGCAATCGCCGCCTGGTGGTGTTCGATATGGACTCCACCCTGATAGAGGCGGAAGTCATAGACGAGCTCGCCCGGGAAGCTGGCGTGGGTGAGCAGGTGGCGGAGATCACGGAACGGGCCATGCAGGGCGAGCTGGATTTCAGCCAGAGTTTCGCGGAGCGCCTGGCGTTACTCAAGGGGCTGGATGAGTCGGTGCTCGAGGGCATTGCCAACCGCCTGCGGATGACCGAGGGCGCGGAGCACCTGATTCTCAGCCTCAAGGCGCTGGGCTATCGCACGGCGATTCTGTCTGGCGGGTTTACCTATTTCGCCCGCCATCTGCAGCGCAAACTGGGCATCGACTACATCTACGCCAATGAACTGGAAATCGAGCAGGGCAAGGTGACGGGCCGGGTCTCGGGCCAGATTGTGGATGGCAAACGCAAAGCCGAACTGTTGTTGGAGATCGCGGAGAAAGAACACATTTCCCGGGAGCAGGTGATCGCTGTCGGCGACGGTGCCAACGATCTGCCGATGCTGAGCCAGGCGGGGCTGGGCGTGGCCTTCCGTGCCAAACCGCTGGTCAAGGAATCGGCGCGGCACTCCATTTCAACCCTGGGCCTGGACGCGATTCTGTACCTGATCGGCTTCCGCGAGAGCGACACCAATCAGGGGCTTGAGCAGGGAAATGCCTGACCGGCGGTCCGCCGGTCAGCTGTCGCCGAAGTCGTAGTTCATTTCAGGTACCGGTGCCTGCAGGTAGTAACCCTGAATGTAGTTGACGCCCGCCTGCCAGAGCGTGGCCAGAACACTGGCGTTCTCAACCAGCGGAATGATGGTGAGCTTGCCGGCACTTTGCAGGCTCTTCACCATTTCATTGACCTGTTCCTTGGCGCTGTCACTTTTCTGGATCTCTTCGGTAAAGGAGCCGTCAATCTTCACGTAATCGGTATCGATGTGCTTGAGCGTATTGAACGGGTTCAGGGCACAGCCGAATTGTGCAATCGAGACCTTGCAGTGAAGTTCGTGGACGGCCTTGGCGAAATCCTTGGCCTGCTTCATGTAATTGTTGGCATCGCCTTCCCGGATCTGGAAGACCAGTGAGTCACCCGGCAGTCGGGCCGCCTTGAGCGCAACACTGAGCCAGGGTGTGAAGGTTTTGTCCTGCAGGGTTTCCGCCGTGATGTTGAGGAACAGGCGGGTGTCGTGGCCCCGGGAGCGGTGGCTGGACAGCTGCTTGATGGTTTGCAGAATCACCCAGCGGTCGATCTTGATGGCGGTGTCGCTGGGGCCCATCGGTGGCAGGAAGTCGTACGGCGACACTTCCTCGTTGTCCTTGTCGAGCATGCGGACAAACGCCTCGTAGTGCTCTTCGCCTTCACCCCGCAGGTTGATGATGGGCTGGAACAGCAACCGGAAGCGGTTGTTCTCCAGGGCCTTCAGGATGGCCTCCACGGAATTGTTTTCGTCGAGGGTTTCGTAGTCCGCCGGGTTGTAGACCAGCACTCCGTTGCCCTGGGCGTGGCCTTCCTGTTTCCGGACTTCTGACGAGGCCGTGTGGGCCCGTGCCATCAACTCTTCCGCCTTGGGCGAGTTTTCGGTAATGGCCGCCACGCCGATACTGACCGTCAGCTGAATGGTGCGGCCGTTGATGTCAAAGAGGTGGTCCTCGATGGCCTTGCGAGTGCGATCGGCGACGGCGGCCATGGCTTTCTCATCGCAGGGCTGACCCATCAGACAGAAGGCATCGTCACTCAGGCGCGCCAGGATAAGGTCGTCGCCAGTCTGCTCTTTAAGCAGCGCGGCAAGATCGCCGAGCAGCAGGTCCGCGCCGGCAATGCCGACCTGGCCCTTCATGCTCAGGAAGCTGTCCAGGGCAATGTAGGCCAGGGCGCCGGTCTCGTTGTCCTTGCCGGCTTTGGCAATGGCCTGGGCCAGGGCATCCATCAGGTATTGTCGGTTGAACAGGCCGGTCAGAAGATCCTGGCTGCTGATCTGGCGCAGTTTCTCTTCGAGCTCGGCATCGCTGTGTTCCGGTTGCAGTACAATCTGGGTGCAGGCCTCGCCGTCGTAGGTCGCAGCCGACACCGCCATGGTGACATTCAGCTCGTGGTCGTCGCTGCGCCGGGCGGTGCAGTTCATGGTCATGCCATCCTCGCCCTTGTCTGCGAAGGTCTTCATGAACTCTTTGTACTTGTCCTGGCTGTCCGGTGTCAGCGTATCCAGCACCGGGATACAGATCAGATCGTCGATGTCGTCGTAACCAAGGAACTCCATGTAGGACTGGTTGGCATAGATATGCATACCATCGTTAATGTAGGCAATGGCATCCTTGGAGCTTTCCAACAGCAATTGGCAGCGCTGCTCGGCTTCACGCAGGTGTGATTCCAGAACGCGACGGCGCCGCCGCTCTTCCAGTGCCGCCAGTTCCCGGTTGGTGACCAGTACCAGTAGCTCGTTGTAGCCGAATGGCACCGTATCCTGAGCGCCGGTTTTCATGATCGCGGTGGTACGCTCCCGGCTGTCCTGCTCGGTCAGCAGGATAAACGGGATGTCCTTGTCCAGTCTCCGGATCATCGCCAGTGCGGCGTCGGCATTGAACTCCTGCTCGAGGTCCCGGGCCAGCAAAAGATCCCAGTTGCCTGATTTCAGTGTTTCTTCCAGGTCTTCCTCGGAGGTAATGCGGTGGGCCCGGGTGGCCCTGCCGGAATTCCGGAGCAGGCTGACCAGCGACTCGGCGTCGTTTTGTGATGGGTCGAGGATCAGCAGGTGTACGGTTGCGTTCTTTTTCTGCATTCGTAAGACGTCTCGTGATACACATTGGCGGTGCCGGCCCCGCAGCAGTTCATCTGGCTGCCCAGGATGACGGAGTCATGGAACGCGGTACGCGGATTCCGGGAGGCCGGGCTTTCACTATCGCTGAATGATGCAGGGGATGCCGTCCAATAACAACCCTTCCCACACCACGGGCGCTCTGCCCTGGATGCATTACAGGGAGGGCCACAGCGAATCGAATTCGTCCTCACTGGCGCCCGCCGACGAGGAAGGCGTTGAGGTGGCCAGGGTCGCGGCATTCTGTAGTTTCAGTTCAAACTGGCTGATGCTGCCGGTGGAGGAGACTTTTTTCAGCAGCTGTCCCTGGTCTTCGCGGCCATCGTGTAGCAGGGAGATCCGGCTGCCGGACTGAAAGGGCAACCGGGGGGTAATAAGGGTGGCCGATTGATTGACCACGCTGATTTCCGGCAGCAGCAGGCCCCGCAGGTATTCGCTGTTGTTGCCGACCTTCTGGATCAGCCGGACGCCGCAGGGTGAGGCGCTGGGGGCGAGCAGTTCCAGGCCGATCTGGGTGCCCTGATGCTTCACCTGCCGGATCCAGCGCACCACGGCAACGCTCCAGGGGTGCGATCGCTGTTCCCTGACACCCAGCACTTCGCCGGCCTGAAGCGCCGGAGGCACACTGCTTTCCCAGGCGACACAGTAACCGCCCGGGCTGGTGTTGATCAGCAAGGCGTGATGGGACTTCGGGCGATTCGTGTTGTTCGCCGGTGCCGGTGTGTTGCCGAAACTGCCCCGGAAATTAATGGGGGTGTCGGCGGAATGCAGGCGTTCATCGCTGGGCGATGCGTCATGGGCGCCGGCCCAGGCATCTTCCTGTTTCCGGGCCGAGCGCACGAACAGGTTTTCATCGTCGTGGTGGCCATCGTCATTGCCGCTGACGAATTCGGTGAAGGTCTTGTCGCCCGCAATAAAATAGTGCGCGGCCGTCAGGCCGACACAGACTTCCAGGCTTCCCTGGCTGGCGATGCGGTTGAAATTGCGTTTGGCGAGGATACCCAGCGCCTGGCTGAGGTGAGTCAGCAGGGTGTCGCTGACGTTTGCCGGAATTCGGATGCTGGCGTCGGCCGGATCCTGTTTGCGCCGGGCGTCAAGCGCTTCGGAAATCATGGTGGCCAGTTCGCGGGTGTCAAAACCGTAGCTTTCGTCACCGGGCTTGTTGTCTAGCAGGCTGCGGTACACCGATGGGTTGTCCCGCTCCATGTTGACCACGAACAGGCTGTCTTCCCCGATATCCGGACCGCAACGGGTATGATCGGTCCACGACTCGAACAGCTCATACGCCTGAACCAGTTCCGCCTGCCGTAACTGGTTTGGTCGGCCACAGCCAAGCAGCAATAGCCGTTTATAAGCGTCGGCGACGGAGCTGCTGCGACGGTGTTGAAGTGTGTCGTCATCCACCAGCACCGACGACAGTTTATTGCGATTGGCGAAACGGAACAGTCGGTGGCATTCCAGCCAGCTGTTCGCCGGGCTGGGGCAATATAGCTGGTGTGAACGGACGATGGTGGCTGCGAGCTCGGATATGGCCCGGTGGGTCGACACCGCAATCAGCTTGCGGTTCTTGTCCAGGCCACCATTATCCAGGGCTTCCAGCACGCAGAGCTTATAGCCGCTGGCCAGGTGCAGCTGCAGGGCCTGGGACAGATTGGCAATCTTGCGCTGTTTTTCCGGCAGCGCGACGGCGAGCCCGAGGTAGTGGCGGGACAGCTCGTTGCAGACGAAATGGATTTTTTCCCGAACCAGCTCAAGGAACTGCAGGCGCTGCTGCGGTGACAGAAACAAATGATTAAGTTCGATAATGGCATGGTACAGCTGCCGCGATACTTCGCCAGTATTGGCCATAGGCAACTGGTCTGCCCAGCTCCGGAAGGCCTTCGGTGAGGTGTCACAGAAAGACAGGCTGGCCGTTTTCTGCTCGGGCACACGAAGATCGGGTTTCAGGATCATGCCTTCCATGAATTCACGCCAAAGTTTTATTGTTGGACCTTTCAGGACTCTAAAATAGCAAACGGGTTACGAAAAGCGAAAAAATCACGAGTTGACAATCTTTGACATGTCAACTCGGGCCAGCTTTTGAGACACTCGTCACGGGAACAGGTTCAGCGGTGTTTTCCCGGGCCTGCCCGGAACTTCCCTGACCAGTCTGGGTACCAGGAAGCCGGGCAGGCGCGCCAGCAACTCCCGAACCAGGGCCCGGGCGTCGTCGTCCGGGACATCGTAGTGGTGTGCCCCTGCCACCGGATCAAAGGCATGCAGATAGTAGGGCATCACCCCGGCCTCGAACAGGCTCTCGCTTAACTGCTCCAGAGTGTCTGCCTGATCGTTCACGCCCTTCAGGATAACACTCTGGTTGAGCAAGGTAACGCCGGCAGCACGGAGATAACCCAGGGCCCGACGGGTTGGCCGGTCAATTTCCGCCGGGTGATTGATGTGCAGCACCATGATGATCTGGAGAGGGGTCGTCGACAGCCACTTGAGCAGCGCATCGCAGACCCGCTGGGGGATCACCACCGGCAGGCGGGTATGCAGCCTCAGACGCCGGATGTGGGGCAGGCTGCTGATGGCCGACGCCCACTGGGCCAGCAGGCGATCACTGGCCGCCAGCGGGTCGCCACCACTGAATATCACTTCGTTGATTTCCGGGCTGTCCGCCAGCGTGTCGAGCACCTGCTGCCGGTCGCCGGGGCCCAGCCGCTGGTCGTCGTAGGGAAAATGCCGGCGGAAGCAGTAGCGGCAGTTGACGGCGCACTGGCCGGTTACCATCAGCAAGGCCCGGCTGCGGTACTTCCGGATCAGCCCGGTGGTTTCAATGGCACCTTCTTCAACCAGGGGGTCGCTCACGAAGCCGGGCACCTGTCGGGTTTCCTGGTCCAGGGGAAGCACCTGCCTTAGTAGTGGATCCTCGGGGTTTCCCCGCTCCATGCGTTTCAGGAACGGCTCCGGGACGCGTACCGGGAAAAGGCGATGCCCGGCACGGGCACCAGATAGCCAGTGCTCGGCGGGCAGGCCAAGCCGATCCAGCAATATCTCGGGCGAGGTAATGGATTCCGACAGCAATTGCTGCCAGCTCCGTCCGTCGTGCTCGGAAAGGTGGGCTTCTATACGGGTCGGGGTTCGCTGTATCATAGCGACCTTTCAATTTTAAACAGCATTTTGGCAGGTGGACATTTCATGGCTTCATATTCTACCAATGAATTTCGCGGCGGTCTTAAGGTTTTGCTGGATGGCGACCCCTGCATCATTCTGGAAAACGAATTTGTAAAACCGGGTAAGGGGCAGGCCTTTAACCGAGTCAAGCTGCGTAACCTGATGAGCAACCGCGTCTGGGAACGTACCTTCAAGTCCGGTGAGAGCCTGGAAGCGGCGGACGTGATTGACCAAGACATGGAATACCTGTACACCGACGGCGAGTTCTGGCACTTCATGCGGACCGACGGCTCGTTCGAGCAATACCCGGCCGACGCCAAGGCCGTTGGCGATACCCTGAAATGGCTGAAGGAGCAGGATGTCTACACCGTGACCCTGTACAACGGCGCACCGCTGTCTGTGACACCGCCCAACTTTGTTGAGCTGGAGGTGGTGGACACCGACCCCGGCATGAAAGGCGATACCGCCCAGGGCGGCACCAAACCCGCCACGCTGTCGACCGGTGCCGTGGTGAACGTGCCCTTGTTTATCACCATCGGTGAAGTGCTCAAGGTCGACACCCGTTCCGGCGAGTATGTCAACCGCGTGAAAAGCAGCTGATCCCGGTATGACCGATCAACCTGTCTGGCAGCCTGCTGCCTCGCAGGCTGCCCTGGAAAGCCGCGCACAGCAACTGGCGTTTGTGCGCGGCTTTTTTGCGCACCGGGGTGTGCTGGAAGTTGAAACGCCGGTGCTGGGCCAGTTCGGTGTGACCGACCCCAATCTGGACGGCATTGCCGCCAGTGCAGTCTGTGCCGGCCGCTCCGGCGGTTGGCTGCAAACCTCGCCTGAATATCATATGAAGCGCCTGCTCGCCGCTGGCAGCGGGGCCATTTATCAGATCTCGAAAGTGTTCCGCAACGGGGAGCGGGGCCGCAGGCACAATCCGGAATTCTCGATGCTGGAATGGTACCGGCCCGGCCTGGACGATGCAGATCTGATGATGGAAGTGGCGGACCTGGTGTGCGGCTGGCTGGGCTGTCAGCGACCGACGGTGCTCCATTACCGGGACGCGCTCAGGCGGTGGGCGAATGTGGATCCGTTCACCATCACGGATCAGGCATTGCTGCGCCGCTGTGAGCAGTGGTTGGCACCGGGGCAACTGGCCGGCCTGGGCCGCGACGGATGCCTGGATCTTCTGATGAGTTTTGCCGTTGAGCCGAATCTGGGTGTTGAGGCACCGGTATTTGTGACCCATTATCCCGCCAGTCAGGCGTCGCTGGCGAAGCTGTCACAGGTGGATGGGCACTGGGTGGCACACCGCTTTGAGCTCTACATGGATGGCCTGGAGCTGTGCAATGGGTACTGGGAATTGACCGACGCCGGTGAACAACGGCAACGATTCCTCAGGGATAACCAGCTGCGGCAGCAGGCAGGCAAGCCGGAAATGGCCGTGGACGGGCCTTTTCTGGCAGCTCTGGAGGCGGGCCTGCCGGGCTGCGCGGGTGTCGCCCTGGGCCTGGACCGCCTGCTGATGCTGAAAATGGGTACTCGTGATATTGCCGACGTGTTGGCATTTCCGTTCGAGCGGGCCTGATGCCCGGTCAGGTCAGTGTGCCGAACGCCTCGCCCAGCCGCACAGTCTTGCCGGCCACCTGGTTTTCGTTCCAGGTAACCCGCCCTTTGGGCATCACCAGGATCACGGTGGAACCGAGCCGAAAGCGCCCCATTTCCTGGCCCTTGGCAAACTCAAGCGCCTGCTCGCCCTCATAGCGAGTGGCCGTAACCTGGCCAGTGCCCGGTGCGACCACGCCGCCCCAGGTGGTTTCCACGCTTCCGACGATCATGGCGCCTACCAGCACCATGGCCATGGGGCCAGCGTCGGTATCAAACAAGCAGGCCACCCGCTCATTGCGGGCAAACAGGTTGGGCACATTCTCCGCAGTGACCGGGTTCACCGAGAACAGTTTGCCGGGCACATATACCATTTCACGCAGTACGCCAGCCATGGGCATGTGAATACGGTGGTAGTCCCTGGGTGCGAGATAGATTGTGGAGAATTCGCCTTCGGCAAACACGGCCGCCCGCTGGCTGTCGCCGCCCAGTAATTCGGTCAGGCTGAAGGACTGGCCTTTGGCCTGGAAAACCCGGTCGCCGGAAACCTGCCCCAATTGACTGATGGCGCCGTCCACCGGGCTGACGAGGGTTTTCTCGCCCTCGGCAATCGGGCGCAGGCCGGGTTTCAGCGCGCGGGTGAAAAAGGCATTGAAGCTGGGGTAGGCCGTCGGGTCGGATTCGACCGCTTCGCTCATGTCCACGCCATACCGGCCGATAAACCAGCGGATGACGCGATTCTTGAGCGTTGGTGTACGCTCGTTGTCTGCCAGTTGGCCAGCCAGCCGGGACAGGGCCAGTTGGGGGGTAACGTACTGGCTCAGAACAAACAGCTTGTTAAGCATTGAAAAGTGATCCTTTGCGCTCGAAGGCGCGAAGTTTACCAAAGACTGCGACCTGTATAGAAATTGTTTCATGGCTTCGCGCAAGGCCCGGCGCCTTGCTATTATCAGGTCACAATTCGAAAAATGGCATCCGGCCCTGGCCGTTAACCTACCTATAAGGCGTGCGTTGTTCCATGTTACTGATAATCGGAGCGGTGATTGTATTTGCAAGCGTACTCGGCGGGTACGTTCTTCATGGCGGCAACCTGATGGTGTTGTGGCAGCCCACCGAAATATTGATTATCTTCGGTGCGGCGATCGGTTCGTTCATCATTGCCAACCCGGTACACACCCTGAAGGAAGTGGTTGGCGGGTGCCTTCGGCTACTCACCGGGTCATCCTACAACAAGGCGTTCTACGTCGACCTGCTCAGCCTGCTGTACGATATTTTCGACAAATCCCGGAAGCAGGGGGTGATGGCCATTGAGGAAGACATCGACAACCCGGAGTCCAGTCAGATATTCACCCGCTACCCGGCGGTCATGAAATCAAAACATCTGCTGTCTTTTGTCACCGATTACCTGCGCATCATCAGCTCCGGCAACATGGCGACCCATGAATTGGAAGGCATGATGGAAAACGAGATAGACAGCCGGCAGCACGAACTGGAAGAGCCGGCGCATGCCCTCAACAAAATCGCGGACGCCCTGCCGGGCCTGGGCATCGTTGCCGCTGTACTCGGGATCGTGATTACCATGAATTTCATGACCGAGGGTCCGGAGCGTATTGGCCTGAGTGTGGCGGCTGCGCTGGTGGGGACCTTTTTGGGTATTTTCATGGGTTATGGGTTTGTCGGCCCCACATCGATTGCCCTTGAGCATGCCGCCAAGTACGAACTCAAGGCCTACGAATGCGTGAAAGCAGCCGTGGTGGCCACGGTATCCGGGCAGGCGCCGCAGATGGCCATTGAATTCGGTCGCAAGGCCCTGCCCACCGACAAACGGCCCGGTTTCCAGGAACTGAACGATCACGTTCGCTCCAAATAACACTGACTGAATTCACTGCGGGAGCGTCGTCTTGGACGGACAGCCGATCATCGTCAAGCGTAAAAAAAAGGTGTCCGGAGGCCATCATGGTGGCTCCTGGAAGGTAGCGTTTGCCGATTTCGCCACCGCCATGATGGCGTTTTTTCTCGTGCTCTGGCTGACTTCAACGGCGTCGCCTGAACAGAAACTGGCCGTGGAAGGGTATTTCCGGGATCCGGTGGGCTTCACCGAGGGCGGCTCACCCAACCCGGTGGATCTCGAGGGCAGTGCCTCGGTGGTGAAAGAGGCCAGCCCGGACATCGAATCCAGTCAGATCCAGATTGAGGAAGAGGTGGTGGATGAACTCTCCGAGACCCTGGAAAAACGCCGGATGGAGGAGCTGTTCCAGGAGCTGAAGGAGAGGATTGAGCAGAATGAGACGCTCCAGGAGTTCAAGGATCAACTACTGATTGACATTACCGACGAGGGGTTGCGTATCCAGATTGTCGACCGCTCGGGGCGACCGATGTTCGACAGTGGTCGGGCGGAACTGAAGTACTATTCCCAGGACATCCTGTTTGAGTTGGCCAAGACCCTGGGGTCGGTCAATAACAAGCTGAGCATTACCGGCCACACCGACGCGACACCGTTCAGTGGTCGCCCGGGCTACACCAACTGGGAGCTGTCGGCGGACCGCGCCAATACCGCCCGGCGTGCGCTGGTTGCCGGTGGCGTGGGGCCGGGCCAGATTGCCCGGGTGGTGGGGCTGAGCGATTCCGTACTGTTTGACAAGGGCAACCCGACCGCGCCGGTGAATCGCCGCATATCCATCATTGTGCTCAACAAGAAGACGGCGGATAGCATCCAGGACAGCGCGGGTCGGGGAGACGAACCGCTGATCGACCTGACCAAGCCAACCGAAGCCGAGGCAACGCAGGCCATGGAAAAACTTGAGAGCGGCGAGTGGGAGCAGGACAAACCGGAGCCGGCCAAGGGTGAGCTGAACTGGTAAGCACTCAGTCCGCTTTCAGCCCCCGCGATTGCTGTTCGGCCATGTCCTGAAGAATGCGGTGGAAGCTTTTCAGCCGCTCCGGGCTGATCGTGCCCTCCTGTGCCGCGGCATCAATGGCACAGCCGGGGTCGCCCAGATGCCGGCAATTCCGGAACTTGCAATGCCCGATCAGGTTCCGGATCTCCCGGAAGCCATATTCAATCTCCCGGGGTGTCATGTGCCACAGGCCGAACTCCCGGATGCCCGGTGAGTCAATCAGGTCGCCGCCCATGGGCAAATGGAACAGTTTGGCCGTGGTGGTGGTATGGACGCCCTTGCCGGTGCTTTCCGACACCGCCCCCACCCGCAGTGTCTCATCGGGGATCAGTGTCTGGATAATCGACGACTTGCCAACCCCGGACTGGCCCACGAACACACTGGTCTGGCCTTTGACCAGGGCCTCCACCTCCGGTGAGGGCCGATCGCCGGATTCAGCAGCCGATGTCCGCACAGCCTCGTAGCCAAGCGCCTCATAACGCCCCAGCAGGGCATCGATGCTGTCCCGGTTCTGGTCTGAAATCAGGTCGGTCTTGTTCAGCAGGATCACGGCGGGGATATCGGTGATCTCGGAAGCCACCAGATACCGGTCGATCAGGTTGTCGTGGGGCTCCGGTTCGGCTGCGATAACCAGGATGATGTGGTCGATATTGGCCGCGACGGGCTTCAAGGCACCGAAATTATCCGGCCGCTGCAGCAGGTTGTGTCGCTCACACCGGGCCACGATCACCCCGGTTTCATTCTTCCCGGACCGCCAGACCACCTTGTCGCCGGTTACCAGGCTGTCCATATTGGCCCGGACAAAGCATCGGACAACCGTACCGGCCCGCTCGCCTTCCAGGGCCTCAACATCCAGTTGCTGCCCGTAGTGGGCAATGATCAGCCCTTCCTGCTCCGGGCCAAGCTCTCCGGCGTCTGCCTGCGCCTGAACCTTCTGTTCCTTCCGCGCCAGCCGCGAGGCCCGTTCTTCCTGGACTTTCCGGATGCGGAATTGCTGCTGTTTGTTCAGTCGCCGTTTTGCCATGTATGTCCCGGATAACCAGATGAAAGTTTTGCCTTCGATGTGCCATCATACTGGATTCGACCACAATAACGAGGTTGGCTGTGCCTCGTTCGTGACCGCTGATTTTTTAGCATCGAGAAGCGCCGGTGGGGAGGCTGTTTCCGGGAGACGCTACGAGCACATCCATGTGCGCTTGGGTGAAGCCATCCATGGCTTCACACACTCCCGGAAACAGCCTCCCCACCGGCGCCCCAATCACGAGTTACCCGCTGGAGAAAAGACAATGGCAGACGGCAAACGCCTGGTTTGGATTGACCTGGAAATGACAGGCCTGGATCCGGAAAAAGAGCGGATCATAGAGATGGCAACGATT
This sequence comes from uncultured Marinobacter sp., assembly GCA_966210405.1. GTDB lineage: Bacteria > Pseudomonadota > Gammaproteobacteria > Pseudomonadales > Oleiphilaceae > Marinobacter. The sequence goes on along the minus strand of CBIHLH010000008.1, from coordinate 10,637 downwards.
ATTACCGATTCGGAGCTCAATGTTGTGGCAGAGGGCCCTGTTATAGCCATCCATCAGTCCGATAACCTACTCAATGCGATGGATGAATGGTGTACCCGTACACACGGTGAAAGCGGACTCACACGGCGTGTTCGGGACAGTGATATTTCCGAATCAGACGCTGAACAGCAAACCATCGAGTTCCTGAAAAAACACGTGGAGCCCGGTAAATCCCCCCTGTGTGGCAATAGCATCGGCCAGGATCGGCGGTTTCTGGTCAAGTACATGCCGGAACTGGAAGCATTCTTTCACTACCGCAATCTGGATGTGTCAACCGTGAAAGAGCTGGCTCGCCGATGGCGGCCTGATGTCCTGGCAGGGGTCAAAAAGAAAGGCAGCCACCTGGCTCTGGACGATATCCGGGACTCCATCAACGAGCTGCGCCACTACCGGGAGCACTTCTTCAAGTTATAGGCCGTGTTGCCCCAGCGCCCACTGAACATGCTCCCGAACCATCTCCGAGGGGTGGTCGGCGCGCTTTTTGAGAGCTTCGATTACCGGAATGGTTGACGGGGCGTTACCCAGCCCCACCGCCAGGTTCCGCAGCCAGCCTTCGTAGCCGGTGCGGCGGATGGCGGAGCCTTCGGTGCGTTTCAGAAACTGTTCCTCGGTCCATAGAAAGAGTTCGGCCAGTGAGTTGTTGTCGAGGCCATGGCGCGGCTGAAAGTCCTCTTCCCGGGTGGGTTTGCTGAATTTTTGCCAGGGGCACACCAGTTGGCAATCGTCACAGCCGAATACCCGGTTGCCCATCAGCGGGCGCAACTCTTCGGGAATGCTGCCTTTCAGCTCAATCGTGAGGTAGCTGATGCAGCGCCTTGCGTCGAGCAGGTGAGGGCCCACGAAGGCATCGGTCGGGCACAGGTCGAGGCAGGCCGAGCAGCTGCCGCAATGGTCGGTTTCGAAGGGCGGATCCACGGGCAGGGGCGCGCTGGTAAAAATTTCCCCCAGAAAGAAGAACGAGCCGGCTTTCGGGTGGATCAGCATGTTGTTCTTGCCAATCCAGCCCAGCCCGGCTTTCTGGGCCAGTGCCCGTTCGAGGACCGGGGCGCTGTCGACAAAGGCCCGGTGCTGGTGTCCGCTGACCGCGTTGTCGATCCATCCGGCCAGGGTCGCCAGTCGTTTCCGGATCAGTTTGTGATAGTCGCGGCCCAGGGCATAGCGTGTCACGTAGGCCCTCTCCCGGTCAGTAAGCGCTTCTTTCGGGCTATCTGGCGCCGGCAGGTAATCCAGGCGTACTGAGATGATTCGGGCCGTTCCCGGTACCAGCGAAGTCGGAGTGTAGCGCTTGTCGCCATGGTGCTCCATGTACGCCATTTCGCCCTGATAACCCTGTGCCAGCCAGCTCTGCAGATGTCGGGCATGCTCCCCGGTGTCCGGCGTGGTGATGCCAATATCCGAGAACCCCAGTTCCGCCGCCCAGCCACGGATCAGCCCGGGCAGCGCTTCGAGCTCGGGTGTCGGGTTCGGGTTTTGGGGCTGAGTGGTCATGGGTGCTGTGATCGTCCGGGTTGCAAGTTGGGGGTTGAGGCTCGCGGGGCGTAAGCCGAAGGTACCGATATTTAATGTGATTGAATTATGACCTTTTCGATGGTTTTGCTATGCTTTACAGGTATCTGGCCATTTTTCTTAAACCGGTTTCTGTAACGGGAGCTCTGGCTCATGCCGCTGCCTGCTGATCACAGTTTATCAGACGCGTTGTTCAGCGCCGATGCCGTGCGCCGGATTGATCGTTATGTGATTGATCAGCAAGGAGTTGACGGCTTTGAGTTGATGCAGTCCGCCGCCCATGCCGCGTTTCGTCGGCTGGTCCGGCACTGGCCGGATTGTGGCACATTGCTGGTGCTGTGCGGGGCGGGCAACAATGGCGGTGACGGCTATCTGGTCGCGGCCAATGCCAGGCGCCATGGCATGAATGTCTGCTGTGTGGCGGTGGCGCCCACGGCAAAGTTATCGGGAGATGCCCGCAAGGCGTGGCAAAAGGCGCTGGCTGATGGCGTGACGGTTCAGGAACTGTCGGCCACGAGCGAGGCGGATCGGGAAACCTGGTTTTCCGGGGTCGGGCTGGTTGTCGATGCCATGCTCGGTACCGGCGTTACCGGGGCACCACGGGAGCCGGTCGCCCGCATGATTTCGTTGTGCAATGGCTCGGGTCTGCCGATTCTGGCGCTGGATGTGCCTTCGGGGCTGGACGCCTCCACGGGGGCGGCTGAAGGTGAGGTGATTGCCGCGGCCATGACGGTGACGTTCATCGGCCTGAAGGCGGGTCTGTTTACCGGTCAGGGCGCGAGGGTCTGTGGTGAGGTGGTGTTTGAGCCGCTGGTGGCCGAAGACGGGGTTGCGCAAAGTGGCGAGTCGCCGGTTGCGCTGCGCCGGGACTGGCCGTCGTGCCGGGGCTGGTTGCCCCGGCGGGCCGCTAACGCTCATAAAGGCGGGTTCGGTCATGTGCTGGTTGTTGCCGGCGAGCGGGGCTTTGGTGGTGCGGGCCTGCTGGCGGCTGAAGCGGCGTCGCGGTCCGGTGCTGGCCTGGTGTCGCTGGCAACCCGGCCTGAGCACGTCACCGCAGCGCTTTGCCGATGCCCTTCGGTAATGGTTCATGGCATTATTCACGGCTCGGAGCTGCCGCCGCTGCTTGAGTCGGCGTCGGTGGTTGTGTGTGGCCCCGGCATTGGCCGTGGTGCCTGGGGGCAGCAAGTGCTGCAGCAGGTTGTAAACAGCAAGAAGGTGAGGGTGCTGGATGCCGATGCGCTCAATCTTTTGTCGTCAAGGGTGGCGGTGCCGGCGGACAATCATATTCTGACCCCCCATCCGGGCGAGGCGGCGCGGCTACTGAATTGTCCCGTTGCCGAGGTGGAGGCGGATCGCATGGCTGCCGCCCGCAGGTTGCAGGCGCTGTTTGGCGGTACGGTATTGCTGAAAGGGGCGGGTACGGTGGTGGCGTCTGAAAGCGGGCAGGTGGATATCATCAGTGGCAGCAATCCCGGCATGGCGACGGGCGGCATGGGGGACGTGCTGTCGGGCATCATCGGAGCACTGGTTGCCCAGATTGAGGATCCGGCGCGTGCCGCCACCCTGGGCGCGGCCGTGCATCTGGCGGCCGCCAACCTTGCTTCGGAGAAAAAGGGATTCATGGGCCTGATTCCCACCGATGTTATTGACGCCCTGCCGCGGGTCTACCGGGCTTCAGAGCGGGCCGGTGCGGCTGCCCCGGAGGGTGTATGACCGAGTTTGCCTCCGAATACCGGTTTTACCTGGCTGATGAAGGTGAGACGGAGGCGCTCGGTGCTGAACTCGCTCGCCTGGCGCGGGCGAGTGGTCAGGGTTTGGTGGTGTTTCTGGAAGGCGATCTGGGCATGGGTAAAACCACACTCAGCCGGGGCGTGATGCGGGCGTTGGGCCATTCCGGTGCGGTAAAGAGCCCAACCTATACTCTGGTTGAACCCTACGAAGGGCTTCAGCCTCCGGCTTATCATTTCGATCTGTATCGCCTGGGGGACCCCGAAGAGCTGGAGTATATGGGCATCCGGGATTATTTTTCCGGCCAGTGCCTGTGTCTGATTGAGTGGCCGGAACGGGGCGCGGGCCTGTTGCCGGCGCCGGATCTGGAGGTTCGCCTGAGCCGCGACGGCCAGGGCCGTGCGGCGGTCATCCGGTCCGGTTCGGCACTGGGGGCGGAGCTACTGAATTCTTTGCGTCCGGCTGGCCTGGGGACGAGTGCACCCGGCACGGGCGACAACAAGAGCAGGTAAAGGATATGAGCAGCGTTCGAATGACCATGAATAGGGTGCTGGTGCTGACGGTTGCGCTGGCCTGTCTGTTTGTCAGCAGGGCGCAAGCTGGCACTGATGTGGAGAGTGTCCGGATCTGGCCGGCGCCGGATCATACCCGTCTTGTGCTGGATACCGAAGGCCAGGTGGCCCACAACGTGTTTTCACTGAGCAACCCGGCGCGCCTGGTCATCGACCTGGAAAATACCCGGCTGAGGGCTGATTTTGACCAACTGGATCTCTCCGGCAGTCCGATTCGCCGCATCCGTCATGCACCTCGCAATGGCAATGATTTACGGGTGGTTCTTGACCTCAAGGCGGATATCAAACCACGGAGTTTCCAGCTCGAACCGAACCAGCAATACGGCCATCGACTGGTCATTGACCTGATTGACGAAGACGGCAGCCGCCTGGAGAAAGCGACCAGGCCTACCGTCACCCAGGACTCCGCTGGCAAGCGGGATGTCATCGTGGTGATCGACGCCGGCCATGGCGGCGAGGACCCTGGCGCTATTGGGCCCCGTGGCACTCATGAGAAAGATGTGGTTCTCAAATTGGCGAAGACCATTGCTGATCTGGTGAATAAGCAGCCTGGCTACACGGCCAAGCTAACGCGCACCGGTGACTACTACATTGGCCTGCGCAATCGGACGCTTTTGGCACGCAAGTACAACGCCGATCTGTTTGTGTCGGTACATGCCGATGCATTCCACTCTCCAGAGCCCAATGGAGCTTCTGTTTATGCCTTGTCCCAGCGTGGTGCCACCAGTGAGACCGCCCGCTGGCTGGCACATAGGGAAAACCGTTCTGATCTGATTGGAGGGGCCGGCGGCGTCTCGCTGGAAGGTCGAAACGACACCTTGGCTGGGGTGTTGCTGGATTTGTCCATGACCGCCAGCATCAATGCCAGTCTTGGCGTTGGCAGTTCTGTCCTGGGCAAGCTCGACAATGTGGCGGAATTGCACAAACCCGGTGTCGAGCAAGCCGCATTCGTGGTGCTGAAATCACCGGATATCCCATCCATTCTGGTGGAGGCCGGGTTTATTTCCAACCCCAGGGAGGAAAAACGCCTGTCCACGCAGTGGTATCGAGAAAGGCTGGCCAGCGCAATCGTGAAAGGGATTGATGATTATTTCCACAAAACACCGCCCCCGGGTACTCTGCTGGCCTGGAAAAAACGCAATGGACGTAGCGATGCGTCAGTCAGCCATTATCGCATCCAGCGTGGCGACACGCTCTCGGCCCTGGCCCGTGAGAACCGGATCACTGTCAGCGAATTGATGCAGTTTAACGGCCTGCGGGATAGCCGTGTTATGGTAGGGCAAACCATTCGTATTCCCGCATCCTGATCAAGAGGTTTCCTCGTCACATGCCCTCCATTCGATTGCTGTCACCACGGCTCGCGAACCAGATTGCCGCGGGTGAGGTGGTTGAGCGTCCCGCTTCGGTCGTCAAGGAACTGGTGGAAAATGCGTTGGATGCCGGTGCCTGCCGGGTCGACATTGAGGTCGAACAGGGCGGTGTCAAACTGATCCGGGTCCGGGATGATGGCAGCGGCATTGACGAAAATGACCTGCCGCTGGCACTGAGCCGCCATGCAACCAGCAAGATCGCCAGTCTTGATGATTTGGAGGCGGTGGCGTCCCTGGGTTTCCGTGGTGAGGCCCTGGCCAGCATCAGTTCCGTGTCGCGTTTGGCGCTCACCTCCCGCACTGTGTCCCAGGAAGCGGCCTCCCGGGTTGAAGTGGAGGGCCGGGAAATGGATGCCCGGGTGTCGCCCGCCGCCCACCCGGTGGGAACGACGGTGGAAGTCCGGGACCTGTTCTTCAATACCCCGGCCCGCCGTAAATTTTTGCGCACCGAGAAAACCGAATTCAATCATGTCGAGGAGTGCGTGCGGCGCCAGGCCCTGAGCCGGTTTGATGCCGGGTTTACCCTGCGGCACAACCAGCGTGTGGTGCAGAGCCTGCGGCCGGCGGAGTCGGCACTGGGCCGGGAGCGCCGGATAGGCGCCCTGTGCGGCCAGCAGTTTATCGACAACACGGTGGTGATTGATGCCGAGGCAACCGGGCTTCGGCTTTGGGGCTGGGTGGCTCTGCCCACATTTTCCCGCAGTCAGTCAGACTTGCAGTATTTTTTCGTCAATGGCCGCGTTATCCGTGACCGCCTGGTTGCCCATGCGGTGCGTCAGGCCTACCGGGATGTGCTTTACAATAACCGACACCCGGCGTTTGTGCTCTACCTGGAAGTGGACCCGGCGACCGTGGACGTTAACGTCCACCCGACCAAGCATGAGGTCCGGTTTCGCGATGGTCGCCTGGTCCACGATTTCATTTTCCGCACCCTGCACAAGGCCCTGGCCGATGTGAGGCCGGACGACCACTTTCGTGGGGCGGTCGCGCAGTCGTTTGGCCGGGAGGCGAATACCCCTGCCGGGGTCCCCGCTGGTACAGCCAGCCAGCCCTGGCAGGGACCGGCGCCTGCATCGGACCAATCTGGCCCCTCTGCCTATGCCGCTCCGGGCACGCCATCCCAGCCCCGGCAGGACTGGCGTGCCAGCGATCAGATGGCCTTCTACCAGTCCCTGAATAGCGGGGGTGGCCTGGCCGGAGACGCCCAGCCGTCATCGCCAGCGCCAACGGGCCCCCTGCCGACACCCCCGGCGGACAGCGGGGATGAGCCGCCCCTCGGCTACGCCATTGCCCAGTTGCATGGCATATACATTCTCGCGCAGGGCCGGGCAGGCATGATCGTGGTCGACATGCATGCGGCCCACGAGCGAATTACCTACGAGCGGATGAAACGGGCACTGGCCGAGCAGGATCTCAAGAGCCAGCCATTGCTGGTGCCTCTGTCCCTGGCGGTCAGCCAGAAAGAGGCCGGGCTCACCGAATCCCATGGCGAGGAATTGCAGAAGCTCGGGCTGCAGATTGAACGTATCGGGCCGGAAACGTTGGCGGTCCGGCAGGTGCCGGCGTTGCTGCGCGGCGCGGATACCGAGCAATTGGTCCGGGATGTGCTGGCGGATCTGATTGAGCATGGCCAGAGCGACCGCGTTGAGGCCGTTACCCACGAACTGCTGGGCACTATGGCCTGCCATGGTTCAGTGCGGGCGAACCGGCAACTGACCATCCCCGAGATGAACTCCCTGTTGCGGGACATGGAGGCAACCGAACGCAGTGGCCAGTGCAATCATGGCCGGCCCACCTGGACCCTGGTCACGCTCTCCGAGCTGGACAAGCTGTTCCTCCGGGGCCGCTGAGGTGTGTGCCCCCCACCCGGATGCCGGGGTACAGACGCTGCCCCCGGCTATTCTGCTGCTGGGCCCCACGGCCTCTGGCAAGACCGATCTGGCCATGGCTCTTTGCGAGCATCTGCCCTGCGATCTGGTCAGTGTGGATTCCGCGATGATTTACCGGGGCATGGACATTGGGACCGCCAAGCCGACCGCTCAGGAGTTGGCCCGCACCCCCCACCGCCTGATTGATATCTGTGATCCCTCCGAGACCTATTCAGCGGCGGATTTTCGCCGTGACGCACTGGCCGAGATGCAGGCGATAACGGCTGCAGGGCGCATTCCGTTGCTGGTCGGAGGCACCATGATGTATTTCAAGGCTCTGCTGCATGGCATGTCCGGGCTGCCGCCGGCGAGCCCGGCACTGAGGGCGACGCTCGAAGCCGAGGCGGATGCCGGAGGCTGGGAAGCGCTGCACCGGGAGCTGCAGGTTCGTGATCCGGTCGCGGCCCGACTGATCCACCCCAATAACCGACAGAGGCTGTTGCGTGCGGTGGAGGTCCTGCGCCTGACGGGCCGGCCTATTTCGGATTTCTGGCAGTCCGGGTCCGCCGGCCAACCTGACGCGTCGGGCGTCACAAGCGAGGGGGCGCCAGTAAAAGGTGTTGAGGATTACACCTATTTTACCCACTGGCAGGCAGACGAACCCCCCTCGCTTCCGTATACTGTTACGCAACTTGCTATGATGCCGCCCGAGCGGCGAGTACTTCATGAACGAATCGAGCTGCGCTTTCTCAGAATGCTGGAAGCCGGCTTTCTTGATGAAGTCCGGGCGCTGATGGTCAGGGGAGACTTGCACCCTGATCTCTCTTCCATGCGGTGTGTTGGTTATCGCCAGGCCTGGTCCTATCTGGCCGGTGAATACGACTATGAAACTTTCGTAAGCAAGGGCATTGCCGCCACGCGCCAGCTGGCCAAGCGGCAGCTGACCTGGTTGCGGAAGTGGTCCGGTCTGGAGTGGCTGGACAGTAGCGACCAATATGTTGCTGAAGCGGCCTTGAAAAAAATCAGACTTCGCACCACATTTAGACGTGAAAAATGACGATCTGCATTAACTAAAAACAGGAGAACACACATGTCAAAAGGGCATTCGTTACAAGACCCTTACCTTAATGCCTTACGCAAGGAGCGCATTCCGTTTTCCATCTTTCTGGTCAACGGCATCAAGTTGCAGGGCCAGATTGAGTCTTGCGACCAGTTCGTGATTTTGCTGAAAAATACTGTCAGCCAGATGGTCTACAAGCACGCCATTTCCACCGTGGTGCCTGCCCGGAATGTTCGTATTCCGCAGCAGACTCCGGGAGAGGGCGAGTCTGAAGACTGAGTTGGCCGGTGATCCGGTATGACCACCCGCGTTCCTGACAGGCCCTGGGGCTTCGAGGGACGCGGGTGTTTGTTTTTATGACCGCCACAAACTGATTGTTTCGGAGTTGATGCCAATTGTTTGAACGCCCGGATGCAGGTGAGCGAGCGATACTCGTCCACATCGATTTCACCTCCCACGACGATACCGAAGATCCAGACGAATTCCGGGAGCTTGTGACCTCGGCGGGTGTTGAGCCGGCGGCCCTGGTGACCGGATCACGGAAGCACCCAAGTCCACGGTTTTTCGTGGGTGAGGGAAAGCTGGAAGAAATCCGCGATGCGGTGGCTGCTAACGAGGCAGACATTGTTCTGTTCAACCACTCCCTCAGCCCCAGCCAGGAACGGAACATTGAGCGTGAGCTGCAATGCCGTGTGCTCGATCGTACCGGTGTTATCCTCGATATTTTTGCCCAGCGTGCCCGTACCCACGAGGGTAAACTGCAAGTGGAGCTGGCGCAGCTCGAGCATATGTCAACCCGCCTGGTCCGAGGCTGGACCCACCTGGAGCGTCAGAAGGGTGGTATCGGGTTGCGGGGCCCCGGTGAAACCCAGCTTGAAACCGACCGGCGTCTCCTGCGGGAGCGGATCAAATCCATCCACAAGCGTCTTGAAAAGGTCCGGCGTCAGCGCAATCAGGGTCGGCGAGCGAGGCAGCGTGCGGACATTCCGACGGTCTCTCTGGTGGGCTATACGAACGCCGGCAAGTCGACGCTGTTCAACCGGATTACCACTTCTTCCGTCTACGCTGCGGACCAGCTCTTCGCGACCCTGGACCCGACCCTTCGGCGGCTGGAACTTCCGGATATCGGAGCGGTCGTAATGGCCGATACCGTGGGCTTTATCAGGCACTTGCCGCACAAGCTGGTGGAAGCCTTCCGGGCCACGCTGGAAGAAACCACCGAGGCGACGCTGCTGCTGCATATCATTGACAGTCATGATAGCCGGCGTGACGAGAATATCGAGCAGGTGGAAGAGGTGCTGGCGGAAATTGGTGCCGATGACATCCCGATGCTCCAGGTGTTCAACAAGATCGATCTGCTGGACAACTTTACCCCCAGAATCGAACGCAACGAAGACGGCCTGCCGGTGCGCGCCTGGGTGTCTGCGGTTTCCGGTGAGGGGCTGGACGGTCTTTATGATGCTATTGTCGAGCGGCTGGCCGAAGACGTGGTGCACCATTTCGTGCTGCTGGGGCCGGCGGATGGCAAGCTGAGGGCGCTGTTGCATGAGGCGGGGTCAGTGTTGAGCGAGCAGCACCGGGAGTCGGGCGATACGGTTCTGGAAGTGCGGCTGCAGAACCGGGACTGGCGCCAGCTTCTGAGCCGGGCCGGCGTCCGGGAAGAGGCGGTGCGGCTTGCATCGGAAAATGCATGAAAACGGCCTGGCTATTGCCGGGGCGATGATAAATCCCTAGTATTTGCAGCCATTCTATCTATAAGTCAGTAACGGAGAGTACTATGGCCTGGAACGAACCGGGTGGAAACCGTAACGACAATGATCCCTGGGGAACCGGTGGTGGTCGTCGCGGCAATGATCAGGGACCACCGGACCTCGATGAGGCGCTGAAGAAGGGGCTCGACAAGCTCAACCGGATGTTGGGCGGCAAGGGCAAAAAATCCGGCGGCAACGACAATGGCAGTGGAGGCGGTTCGGGCAGTGCCGGTGGCTTCGGTGCTGTGCTGGCGCTGGCCGGTATCCTGGTGGTCGTTTACGTGGTGTTCCAGTCGTTCTACACCGTGGATGAGCAGGAGCGCGCGGTGGTGCTCCGGTTTGGCGAGTACAGCCGGACCGAGAACCCGGGGCTGCGGTTCAAGGTGCCATTGATTGATGACGTGACGAAGGTGCGTGTGACCAGTGTGCGCACGGCGGAATCTACCGGCCAGATGCTGACTCAGGACGAAAATCTGGTGACCGTCGACCTGCAGGTTCAATACCGGGTTGGTAATGCCCGTGATTACGTACTCAACGTGCGAGACTCCAATCAGGCGCTGGCATTTGCCACCGACAGCGCGCTCCGGCATGAAGTTGGCAGTTCTACTCTCGACGAAGTGCTGACCGAGGGCCGTATTGAGTTGGCAGTGAACGTTGAGCAGCGACTGCAGAGGTTTCTCCAGAATTACGGTACGGGTCTGGAACTGGTTCGTGTCAACGTGGAGAGTACACAGCCTCCCGAG
>CBIHLH010000007.1:0-49087 GCA_966210405.1 uncultured Marinobacter sp. | reverse complement strand
ACGACCGCACCCTGCGCCTGGCGCAGACCTGGGGTCCCAACTCTCCGATTCTCGGGGAAACCGTGGAACACATGGCCGAGATGGCCAACCTGATGTCCGATGGTCGTCTGACCATCCGTATCGATGCCTCCAACAAGCACAAGGCACCGTTCGGTATCTTCGATCTGGTGCGCAACGGCCAGTACGACATGGGCCACACGGCGTCCTATTACTACAAGGGCACCATTCCCAACGCCATGTATTTCACCACCGTACCCTTCGGTATGATTGCGCCGGAACAGTACGCCTGGTTCTATCATGGCGGCGGCATGGAGCTGATGCAGGAAGTGTACGAGCCCTATGGCCTGCTGTCGTTCCCGGGTGGGAACACCGGCAACCAGATGGGTGGCTGGTTCCGGGAGGAGATTACCTCCCTGGAGGATCTGAAGGGCCTGAAGATGCGCACCCCGGGGTTTGCTGGCGAAGTGATGGCCGAGCTCGGCGTGGCGGTGACCAACATCCCGCCGGGAGAGCTCTACAGTTCCCTGGAGCGCGGCACCATCGATGCGGTTGAATGGGTCGGGCCGGCCCTGGATTTCCAGATGGGCTTCCACCAGATCGCCAAGTACTACTACTCCGGCTGGCAGGAGCCTGGCGCGGAAGTGCAGTTCCTGATCAATAAGGACACCTGGAACAAACTGCCGAAGGATCTGCAGGAGATCCTGCGGGTTGCCATGCGCACCGCCGCCTATGACATGTATATCCAGAGCACCCATGAAAGCGGCGTGGCCTGGGATCGCATGAAGGAAGACTACCCGGACGTGACCCACAAGACCTTCCCGCCCGAGGTGATTGACGCCCTGCGCGAGGCCACCAACAAGTTGCTGGCCGAGGCCGCCGCCAAGGACCCGTTGGCGAAGGAAATTATCAGTTCCCAGCGCGACTACCTGCAGCAGGTTCGCCAGTGGACCAATATTTCCGACAAGGCTTATCTCAACACCGTTGCTGAGTAAACAGTCTGAACGCTGCGACCGCTTCCTGAGAGGTCGTTGAAACGAGGGGCACAAGGTGCGGACAACGTCTGGCAGCCTTGCGCCCCTTTCTGCCCATGCCCCTTTCTGTTTGTGTCGCTTTCTGGAAAAATAGGCCGCTCATTCTTTGGGCAGCGCCGATGAAACAGACACTGCTATCTCTGGCTAACCTCTCCAAGCAGTTCAGTGGCAAAACCGTTCTGGATGCCCTGGATCTGGATATCTACGACGGTGAATTCATTACCCTGCTGGGCCCTTCCGGGTGCGGTAAAACCACACTGCTGCGGCTGATGGCGGGTTTTGAACAACCCGATGCAGGTACCATCACCCTGGCCGGTGACGACCTGACCTACCGGGCACCGGAGCATCGCCCGCTGAATACGGTGTTCCAGCATTACGCGCTGTTCCCGCATATGTCGGTGTTCGACAACGTTGCCTACGGCCTGAAAATGGAACAGCGCCCGAAGGACGAGATCCGTGCGCGGGTGAACGCAGTGCTGGCCATGGTCCAGTTGCAGGACTTTGCCCGTCGCAAGCCGCATCAGTTATCCGGCGGTCAGCAGCAGCGGGTGGCCATTGCCCGGGCCGTGGTCAAGCGCCCGCGCCTGCTGTTGCTGGACGAACCGCTGTCGGCCCTCGATTTCAAGCTACGCCGTACCATGCAGGTGGAACTCAAGCGCCTGCAGCGGGAACTGGGCATTACCTTTGTGTTTGTCACCCACGATCAGGAAGAAGCGCTGTCCATGTCGGACCGGGTGGCGGTGCTCAAGGACGGCAAGGTGCAGCAACTGGGCACGCCCCGGGAAGTCTACGAGCGCCCGGCCAACCTGTTTACCGCCCGTTTTGTGGGCGAGACCAACTTCTTTCCGGGCACGGTGGCGTCGGTCGACGAAGCGTCCATCACCGTGGACGTGCTGGGTGTGCACCGCCGTCTGCGACGCCCGGACTTTACGGTCCGGTCCGGGCAGGGGGTGCATGTGCTGCTTCGCCCGGAGGATATCCGGGTGCTGGACCCGGCCGACGATCACGGGCTTGCGGGCAAGGTGGTCGAGCGCAATTACAAGGGCAGCACCCTGGATTCGGTGATTCACCTGGCTGACGGCACCGAGGTGCTGGCCAGTGAGTTTTTTGATGAAGACGATCCAGCCTTTGATTATCGCCTGGGTGAGCCGGTGAAAGTCAGTTGGGTGGATGGCTGGGAGTGGTTGCTTCCGGAAGAGAGCAGCCGCTCAGAGGTACCGTCAGCGGATGCCTAGGGTGATGGCGCAGCCGTTCAGAACCGCCGTGCTTGTCCTGGTGTGGGGCTGGTTGCTGTTCCTGGTGCTGGTACCGAACCTGCTGGTGGTGAGCGCCAGTGTGCTGTCCCGGAACCCGGACACGTTCATATCCCTGCCGTTCAGCCTGGCCGCGTACCGGCAACTGTTCGATCCGCTGTACCTGGATGTGTTTCTGCACTCGCTGTACATGGCCGCCATGACCACGCTGGTGTGTCTGCTGATCGGCTACCCCTTTGCCTGGGCGCTGTCCCGGCTGGGTAAACAGCGTCAGCTCTGGCTGATTTTCCTGCTGATCGTGCCGTTCTGGACCAATTCGCTGGTGCGTACCTACGCACTCAAACTGATCCTGGCCACCAACGGCCTGCTGAACTCGCTGCTGATGTCCCTCGGGGTCATCGATGAACCCCTGCAGTTGCTGTACACCGAAGGGGCCGTGATCATCGGCCTGGTCTATTTGTTGTTGCCGTTCATGATCCTGCCATTGTATTCGGTGTTTGATGACCTTCGGGAGGAATTGCTGATGGCCTCGCACGATCTGGGGGCGGGCCGTGTGTCCACGTTCGTGCACGTAATTGTGCCACTGACCCTGCCCGGGGTGCTGGCGGGAGTCATGCTGGTGCTGTTGCCGGCCATGGGTCTGTTCTTTGTGCCGGATATCCTGGGCGGTTCCCGCAACCTGCTGGTGGGCAATGTCATCAAGAATCAGTTTCTCGACGCCCGTGACTGGCCCTTCGGGGCGGCGGCCAGCATTGTGCTGACCCTGGCCATGGCGGTGCTGATGTTCGCGCACCGGCTGAGCAAGCGGCGCCTTGGTGAGGAGGGAGCCTGATGACACGCTGGCTGCCCCGGGTCTACCTCGCCTTCGTGTACCTGCTGCTGTACGTGCCCATTGTGGTGCTGATGGTGTTCTCGTTTAACGATTCACGCTCAGGCTATACCTGGGGTGGTCTGAGCCTGCGCTGGTATGAGGCATTGTTGAACAACCATGCCCTGGTGCAGGCCATGTGGAATTCCCTGTGGCTGGCCCTGTCGGCGGCCACGGTGTCGACCCTGATCGGTGCGCTGACGGCCCTGGCCCTGCACCGTTACCGGTTTCGCGGCAAAAAAGTGCTGCATGGCATGTTGTTCGTGGTGATGATGTCCCCCGAGATTGTGCTGGCGATCTCGCTGCTGGCGCTGTTCTTGCTGGTCGGGCTGCAACTGGGCTACGTTTCACTGTTGCTGGCCCACGTGACGTTCTGTCTGCCGTTTGTGGTGATTACCGTCATGGCACGGCTGAGCGGGTTTGATGAAAGCCTGCCGGAGGCGGCCCGGGATCTGGGCGCCAGCGAATTCGCGATGACCCGCACGGTGCTGATTCCGGTCATTATGCCGGCATTACTGGCGGGCTGGTTGCTGGGGTTTACACTGTCGCTGGATGATGTGGTGGTCAGTACTTTTGTCAGCGGCCCGAGCTACGACATTCTGCCCCTGAGGATTTACTCGATGGTGCGCGTGGGGCTGAAGCCGGAGGTGAATGCCCTGGGCACTCTGTTGCTGGTGTTTTCACTGGCTATGCTGATGTTGTCTCAATGGATACTTACAAGGAGCAAACGATGAAGAAACTGGCCGTTGCCGGCCTGCTGGCGCTGGGGCTCACCGCTTGCAGCTCAGAGGAGCCGAAAGTCCTTAACCTGTACAACTGGTCTGAGTACATGCCCCAGGAGGTGCTCACCCGGTTCGAGGAAGAAACCGGTATTCAGGTGGTGTACACCACTTATGACAGCAACGAAGCCATGTACGCCAAACTGAAATTGCTGGACGACAGCGCGGCCTATGATCTGGCCGTGCCTTCCACCTACTACGTCAGCAAGATGCGCCAGGAAGGCCTGCTGATGCCCATCGACCGCAGCAAGATCAAAGGCTTTGATGAGTTGGATCCGGAACTGGTCAACCTCGATATCGACCCGGACAACCAGTACAGCATCCCCTACCTGTGGGGAACCACCGGGCTGGCGGTGGACACCGCCGATGTTGAAGGCGAGCCCGTGGATGCCTGGCAGGATTTGTGGGACGACCGGTTCAAGGGCCGGGTGATGCTCACCAACGACATGCGGGAAGTCTTCCATGTCGGTCTTCGGGTGCTGGGGTATTCCGGCAACAGCACCGATCCGGAGAAAATCCGCGAGGCCTATGAGAAGCTGACGGAGCTGATGCCAGCGGTGCGCACGTTTAACTCCGATGCGCCCCGGGTCCCTTATCTGGAAGGAGAAACCGATGTCGGCATGATCTGGAACGGTGAGGCCGTTATGGCCCAGGACACCATGCCGGCGCTGGATTATGTGTATCCGGAGGAGGGCGTGATTGCCTGGCTCGACAGCTTTGTGATCCCGAAGAACGCCCGGAATCCCGAGGCCGCCCACAAGTTCATCAGTTTTGTGTTGCAGCCGGAAATCTCCGCCATGATCAGTGAAGAGATCGGTTACGCCACCCCGAACCTGGCCGCCCGGAAGTTACTGGATGATGTGGTGGCCGATAATCGAGCCAGCTACCCGACGCCGGACGATATGAAGAACGCCGAGTTTCAGGTGGATATTGGTGATGAGGCGTTGCAGGTGTACGCAAAGTATTGGGAAATGCTGAAATCCGGCCAGTGAACAGGCCGGATTCGGGGTTGACGGCGATTTCGAATCGTTGACCTGTCGTCAGGGTAGGTATGTTGTTGCCTGCCTTGATCTATACTGACACTGATCGTTACCTTTTACAGGTTTCTTGCCCTGATGTATGCGCCTGCCGCCAAGAGTCTGATCGTCGCCCTGCTGTGTGTGTGCAGCCTCGTGGCCGGCAGGGCCATGGCCTCTTCCCAGCCAGTGGATCGTGGTTGGGAGTACCGGTGGGGGGACTCGCCGTTTACTGAGCAGGGTGTTCCCGAATGGACGCAGGAGGCGGCGCCGGGCCAGTGGCACGCTATCGGTTTTCCGTCCAACCCGCCCGGCCGCGCCGGCCGCGAGCATGTCTGGTTCCGGGTGCCTTTGCCTTCCGGTGAATGGCAAACGCCGGTGCTCTACATTTTCAGTGTCGACCTGATCACCCAGGTCTGGATGGACGGTCGGAAAATCTATCAGTACGGCGAGTTCGATGATCAGGGGCGTGGTCGGTTCGCGGGCTGGCCCTGGCACGAAATCCCGTTGCCGGATAACTACGAAAACCAATGGGTTTATTTCCGGGTATTTTCCAACTACACGGACATCGGGCTCTGGGGCGAGGTGTCCATCATGGATCACTCGGATCTGGTGCTCTATATCCTGGGGAGTTCGCTGGAGGCGTTGATCGTGGCCGGCTTTTCGGCCCTGATTGCCCTGCTGGCCATGATCTTTGCGTTAGTGCAGACCGAGAAGAAGACGCTGGCCAGCATTGCTCTGTTCGCGTTGTCTTCGTCGGTACTGCTGGTGGCTGAGAGCCAGGCCAGCCTGTTGATCGCCAATCGGCCGTTGCTCTGGGATTACCTGGCCGCGGGCTCCTATTACCTGCTTCCCGTGGCACTGGGCCTGATGCTGGAGCAATGGTTGGCGGACCACCGCCCGTGGCTGATCAACCTGATCTGGAAGCTGCATCTGGTCTATGTGGTGGGCGCCCTTGGCCTGGCCCTGTCAGGCATGATTGACCTGTCTTCTACCTTCCCGCCGTTCGATGCCATGCTGCTGGTGTCATTGTCTGTCATTACCGTGGTCGTTGTACGGCGGTTTGCCGGGATGCGACGGGAACAGCAGGTTCTGCTCCTGGCCTACGGGGTATTCTGCGCCCTGTTGCTGGTGGACATGGCGGTCGCCCACGGGGTGCTGCCCTGGGGTCGGGTGCCGGTCAGTTGGGGCATCCTGGTGTTTTCCCTGGCGGTGGTGCTGATCTCCCTGTGGCATTATGCAAGTACCCAGCGGGCGCTGCAGCGACTGAACCTGTCGCTGGAGCAACAGGTGGCGCTCCGAACGCAAAAGGCGGAGTCCCTCGCCCGGCGTGAACAGGCCCGGGCCAGGCTGCTGACCTTTGAGAACGAGAAAAGCCGGGTATTGGGCGATGTGATTACCCGGCTCCAGGACTGTTTCGGGCTGCAGCAGGCCTTTGGCCGACTGGCGGAGACCATGCCGGATTTATGCAGCCCGTTGAAAGGCACCCTGTATCGGCATACCGGTGATGGGGAGTATGAGCCGGTCAGTATCTGGGGCTACGGTGATCAAACCCCGGGCACGCCTGACCATCTCGATGCCTCTGAAAACCTGCCGAGGCCGACACGGTCCCGGATATCACTTCCGGAGGACTCGCCTGAACAGGCAGCACCCTATCTGTGTTTCTGGATCAATGTGGAATCGGCCAGCCAGGGCCTGGTAACCGAGGGTGTGTTGCTGCTCGAAGGCGTGGAGATTTTCACCCATGAGGAAAGTGACTATGGCGCTGCCCGGCTCTTTGCCGCACTGGACCAGGCCATCCAGCGCATCGGCCTGACCTTGTCCAGTATTGTCCTGCGGGAAGAGCTGCAGAAATTCTCCTACGAGGACGCGCTCACCGGTCTCAAGAACCGGCGTTATTTTGATCAGCTTTTTGAGCATGAAAAGGCTGTGGCTGGGCGCAACCGGGAGTCGCTGTCCTTGCTGGTCATCGACATTGATCATTTCAAGAGGTTCAACGACAGCCATGGTCATGAGGCCGGTGACCGCGCTTTGCAGGCCGTGGCCATGGTTTTGCAGCGGCAGTTCCGGGAAAGCGATGTGGTGTGTCGCTATGGCGGGGAGGAATTTGTGGCGATCCTGCCGGGCGCTGGCACGGACGATGCCAGGGACAGGGCAGAGCATCTGTGCGACGCGATTCGCCAGCTGTCCGTTACGGTGCCCGAGAAGGCCCAGGAGCGGGTAACGGTATCGGTGGGCGTGGCCAGTTGGCCCGACAGTGGCGGCGAGCCAGAACAACTGGTCGGGCAGGCTGACAAGGCCCTGTATCAGGCCAAGCAGCGGGGTCGGGATCGCGTTGAGGTGTACCGGGCCTCAGACTACTAGAACCGGACACTTGGCGTGGGAGGCCACCCGGTGGGACACGCTGCCCAGAATCACGCCTTCCTTGTCACTGTGGGTGCCCCGGGTGCCGACCACAATCAGATCCGCCTCTTTGTCCTGGGCAAACTTGACGATCACCCGGGACGGCCGCCCCGCCTTCACAAAGCCTCGGACCTTGGTGGCGCCGCGCTCTTTGGCCAGACTCTTGGCATGATTGACCACTTCCTTGGCGTACTCTGACAGGATTTTGTCCGGAATGTCCATCTCCACCGGGCGGCCGATCGACAGGGAGGCCTCAAACAGGCTGTGGTGCTTGTACACGCAGAGTATGAAGATCTCCGTGTCCGGCATCAGCTTCTGGAACTCAATGGCCTTGTCGAGCGCCTTCAGGGACGTTGTCGAACCGTCCACCGCGACCAGGATCCGTTTGAACATGAGTGTCTCCCTGAAAGTTCCCCGTGGTTCGAGCTATCGATAAGCCAGGTCACGAAGGAACAGAGCGATTTGCGGAAACGCTATGATCAGACCCGCAGCCGCAATCAGCATGATAATGAACGGTGGTGTGCCCCGGATCACCTCCCAGTAAGGACGCTTGAAAATCGCGATGGCGGTGAAGATGTCGCAACCGAACGGCGGCGTGGCGGAGCCGATGGCCACCTGCAGGGTAATCAGAACCCCCACCAATACCGGGTCCAGGCCGGTGGCCTGGATGGCCGGGGCGAAAATCGGCGTCAGTACCAGGATCACCACAATCGGATCCACGAACATACAGGCGACAAAGAACGCGATGCTGATGGCAATGAGGACGCCAACGGGGCCGGCTTCATCGATGCCAACGGCCGCCAGGATTGCATCCGGGATCTGGGCAAACGAAATAATCCAGGAGAAGCCGGTGCCCGCGGCAACCAGGATAAAGACCACGGCGGTGATCAGGCCGGTGGATTTGGCAATGCGCCAGATGTCAGCGGCCTGAAGTGAACGGAAGATGATGAACTCCAGGATCAGGGCATAAAGCACGCACACAGCCGCCGCCTCGGTGGGGCTGAAGATGCCGCCGTAGATACCACCGACGATAATAACCGGGAAAAACAGCGGCCAGAGCGCCTCCCTCGACGCCACCATCCGCTCTTTCCAGCTGGCCTTGTCTTCCGTCGGCAGCTTGTTTACCTGGGCATAGATCAGGCAGTAAATGGAAAACATGCAGAGAATCAGAAGGCCCGGCCCGATGCCGGCTATGAACAGTTCGGCAATGGAGGTTTCCGAGACCACACCGTAGATAATAAAGCCGATACTGGGTGGAATCAGGAAGGCAATGTCACTGGAATTGATAATCAGTGCCAGGGTAAACGAGTCGGAGTAACCCGCTTTCAGCAGCCTGGGACGTAACGGCGAGCCGACCGCCACCACGGTGGCCTGGGTGGAGCCGGAGACCGCACCGAACAGGGTGCAGGAGGTGGCGGTACTGATCGCCAAGCCACCCTTGATGTGGCCGATGAAGGACATGACCATGTGGATCAAGCGATCCGCGGACTGGCCCCGGGTCATGATGTCCGCGGCAAGAATGAACATGGGGACCGCAATGAGTGACGCGGGCCGGATACCGGCCATCATCTGCTGGATAAGCGTGGGCATCTGGCCGAAACCATCGAACATCATGATGAAGCCGACCACGGAGGCGGTGATCAGCGGGATCATCATCGGAAAGCCTAAGAGCAGCAGCCCGATCATGATCAGCATAAGCGTGGTCGCCATGAGCGTATCCTTCCTTAAAGGTGACTGGCGGGTTGTGTATTCATACTTCCGATTCGGTGTCGGCGTAGCCGTCACGCACGCCGGTCGATAAATACACCTCGCGGGTGCGGAAATTCTTGATGGCCGTTAACAGATACTGGATACCGGTGATGGCGAACCCGACCGGTGCCCACACGTAAATCATCCATACCTCGAAGCCCAGCGCAGGCAAGACCCGGCCCCGGCCAGCGAGGGTGACGATGTATTCGTAGGAGTAGTAACACAGGAAGAACATCACCACGGACGTGAACAGCGCGATGATGATCATCAGTATCTTGCGCCCCATCAACGGAAGCGCGTCGAATATGGCCGACATGCGAATGTGGCGACCGTGCCTGGCGGCGTAGCCAATGCCGGCAAAGGTAATCAGAATAATCAGGATCCGGTTGACTTCACCGGTGTAAAACATGCCTTCCTGGAAGACAAACCGCGCAACCACGTTGACGCAGGTGTTTAGTGCCATCAGCAGCACGCCCGCAGCGAGCATAACGGCTTCTATTTTGCTGATGAAGACGTCAATCGTACCCAGAAAGCCGGGTAATCCGGACTCGAAGTGGCCGGTATCATCGGTATCCGGGGAATTGTCAGACATGAGTGGTTACTCCGGGGGAAAGGCCGTGAAACAACATCCCGTTGTTTCACGGCATTGGTTCCAAGCTGAACCCGGGCAGGACCCGGGGCCAGCGATCAGGGCTTATTTGTCGGCCTGAACTTCCTTGAGGTCTTCCTCGAACTGGTTCAGCAGCTTCTGGCCGCTCTCGCCGGTCATCTCGATAAACTTCTCCTTGACCTGGGGAGCGCGGGCCTGGAACGCGTCGATCTGTTCCTCTGTCAGGCGGGTAACAGTGACTTCGTCACTGGCCTTCTTGATTTTCTCGAGGGCTTTTTCCGCCAGGCCATCAATGTGCACGAGGATTTTCTCGAACGCGTAGTCCGCGCCGTCCTGAACCAGTTTCTGGTCCCCTTCAGACAGGCCCTGGTAGAAGTCCAGGTTTGCCATCATGGCGGTGGTGAACCAGCCATGGCCGGTGAAAGTCAGATTCGGGGATACCTCGTACAGACCACCGGATTCAATCCAGAAGATCGGGTTCTCCTGACCGTTGATCATGTTGGTCTGCAGGGCGCCGTAGACTTCACCCCAGGGCAGTGGCGTCGGCGTGGCACCGAAGGCGTTATAGGTAGCAGACAGTAGCGGGTTGGTCATCACCCGGATTTTCTTGCCTTCGAAATCCGCTGGCGAGGTGATCGGCTCGTCGGCAGTCACCACCATTTCCCCTTCCGGATACATCTGCAGCAGCTTCAGGCCGTGCTCCGCGTAGAGCTTCGGGAACATCTCGTTGATGGCCTCACTCTCACGGAAGAACTCCACCACGGTGTCCATATCGGTCGGCAACAGATACGGGATAAAGAAAATCTGGGCTTCGGGAATCAGCGAGCCGGTGAAACCGGGAGACTGGTTCACGAACTGCAGGATGCCGGCCAGGGTCTGCTCCATGATGTCACTGGATTCGCCCAGCTCGCCGAACCGGTAAACCTGAACGGAATGATCGGAGTTGTCCTCGACATACTCCTTGAACTTCATGGCGAAAACGTCTTGCACATCGCCTTCATACTCTTCGTGGGCATAGCGCCAGGTGTCTGCACTAACTGAGCTGGCCAGTGTTGCCGCGCCAACGGCAAATGCCGAAATGGCTGCCAGTTTTCTAAACTTGCTTTGGGTGCTCATCGCATTGTCTCCGCTCGTTTTTTTACGTTAATGCTTTGTTACATTTTATAAGACTGGCAAAACAAAGCGGTTTTCGCAAGAAAATGGGCAAAAACATGAGACAGACCCGGTGTCTGTTACCAATATCGCAAGTTCATGAAATCACAATTGATTCGGATTTCGGAGGCAGGTATTCAGAAACAGCCGGAACTCGCTGGCAACCCGCGCCACGCTG
Source organism: uncultured Marinobacter sp. (assembly GCA_966210405.1). Lineage (GTDB taxonomy): Bacteria > Pseudomonadota > Gammaproteobacteria > Pseudomonadales > Oleiphilaceae > Marinobacter. The sequence goes on along the minus strand of CBIHLH010000007.1, from coordinate 38,048 downwards.
TGTTCCAGCCGATGACCATCGGGCAAAACCAGGGCCGAAATGCCCTGCTGGCGGGCCAGCTCCAATACCGGCATAACCGGTACCACATCATCATTCCAGCCATGAATGATCTGGCAATGGCGGGCCCGGATGACCGGACTGGACCGGGGGTAATCGGCCATCGCGAGTGCGGGCGCCAGCAAAAAGCAGCCAAGCACCGGTGTCTCTGAACTGGTTTGCGCACACACCCAGCCACCCATGCTGGAGCCTGCCAGGATGGTGTTCTCGGGACTTGCGCCAGCTCGATTCATGGCGTCCTGCATCTGCGCCAGCCGGGTGGCGGGGTCTTTGGTGCTGCGGTGGTCGATGGCATGAGCCCGGAGGTCGGCAAAGGTCTCGGCTTCGGCTTTCATGGCCTGGATCTTGGTGCTGCCCGGCCCGCTTTCCAGGCCGTGGGATAAAAACACATGAATGGGTGAGGGTGTGATGGCGGATGTCATGAGAGTGGCCTCGCCGTTGGTTTGCCCTGATCGGGCTTGCGGGTGGCGGCCAGGATCTCGAGCGCGTGCCGGCGCTTTTGAGGGTCGTGAATATCAACGGTAAACATCAGCTCATCCACCTCAACGGTCGCCAGAAGCTGTTCCAACTGCCGCCCGATGGCGGACGCATCGCCCAGTAACTGCAGTGCCAGGAAATCCATCACGCTCGCCTTTTCCCCGGCGTTCCACAGGCCGTCCATGGAGTCCACGGGCGGCTTCATCCACAGCGGCTGCCCCCGGAATAGCGCAAGAATGCGCTGATAGCTCGTGGTCGCCAGGTGTTGTGCCTCTTCCATGGAATCCGCGGGCACCGCCGGAACCGCCAGCATGGCATAGGGTCTGTCGAGCTGTGCGGAAGGCTGGAAATTATCCCGATAGACTTTCAGGGCTTCCCGGTAGAGCCGGGGGGCGAAATGCCCGGCAAAGGCGTAGGGCAAACCGCGCATGGCGGCGAGCTGAGCGCTGTAAAGGCTCGACCCCAGCAGCCAGATGGGGACGTTGGTGCCGGCGCCGGGGATGGCCTTCACCGGCTGGCCGGGCTGTAGCGGGCCAAGCAGGGACTGCAAACGGGCGACGTCTTCCGGGAACTGCTCCGCACCCAGTCCGTCCCGCCTGAGGGCGCGGGCGGTGACCGGATCGGTCCCGGGGGCGCGCCCCAGGCCGAGATCAATCCGGCCCGGGTACAGGCTGGCCAGGGTGCCGAACTGCTCGGCAATGACCAGCGGCGGGTGGTTGGGGAGCATGACGCCGCCGGAGCCAACCCGGATGGCTTCGGTCTGCCCTGCAATGTGCCCGATCAGAACCGACGTGGCGGAACTGCTGATGCCCTCCATATTGTGATGCTCGGCCAGCCAGAATCGTTTGAAGCCGAGTCTTTCCGCCCTCTGGGCGTAGGCCACGCTGTTGGCCAGCGTGGTACCAACGGAATCGCCTTCACGAACGGAGGCCAGTTCAAGCAGCGAGTAATCAGGATAGTCAGACATGGGGCTCCCGGGGCGACAGTGGAATATGAGCCTGCAAACATGGCGCCTGGGAGCGCCTGTTTCAAGGTTAGCTGAACGTTGGCTTACAGTTCGATGACAATCGGCGGATTGACCGGTTTGTAGCGACCGGTACAGGTACTGGCGTTGACGTACAGGCAACTGCCGATCTGTTCCAGACCGTGATCTTCGTGGATGTGTCCGAATACATGAAGCTTCAGCGGCAGCCTGGCTACCCGGTCGGCCAGCGCCTCGCAGCCGGGGCGAATCGTGCCGTCCGGTGTCGTGATCCGGTCCAGAATACCGGCGGGAGGCCCATGGGTGATCAGTATGTCGGTGTCGTCGGGGATCTGCGCCCAGCGTTCGGCCAGTGCCTCCCCCCGGTCCAGATTGAACGCCCAGTTGAAAAACATTGGTGTCCAGGGACTGCCCCAGAACTTGAGTCCTTCCAGTTCCAGCGGGCTGTCCTGCAGGTAGTGGGCATGGCGCACCAGGGCCCGGGCCTCAGCGGGCTCGTCCTGGAAGCACCAGTCGTGGTTGCCGGCAATCAGTATCTTGTTCCGGTGAGGCAGTTCCGAGAACCACTGGTCCAGGTCCTCCAGCTCTTCCAGGGAGCCAGTGCCCAGGCAGTCACCGGCGTGGATCAACAGGTCGCCGTCGGGTACTTCGATCTGGCGGTGCATGCTGTGAGTGTCCGAAATGCAGACTATTCTCATGGTTTCCTGGCCGTTCCGGTTGTGTGATAGTCCACTATCATAGCAGCAGACATTTCTGCGCCGATATCAAGCCGGAGGATAGCCATCGTGCAGCAAAGCGCGTTCTATGAAGACGACACCACCCTTGCCCAGTATCTGGAGTTTCATTTCGGTGAGCAGTGGCATGGGGAAAACAACTTTCCGAAGGCGCTGGCCGATTCGGCCATGGACGCCATGGACGGCCGGTCTCCCGGTCGTGCGCTGGACCTGGGCTGCGCCTGTGGCCGAACGACGTTTGAGCTTGCCCGGTACTTTCAGCACGTGGACGGTATCGATTTCTCCCGGTCGTTTGTTCGCGCCTGTCAGGATATGGCGAAAAACCGGCAGGTACGGTATGCCCGGGCGGAAGAAGGTGAGCTGGTGAGCTTCCAGGAGCGGACCCTGGCGTCTCTGGGGCTCGCCGAGGTGACGGGCCGGGTGGCGTTCCATCAGGGCGATGCCTGTGACCTGGAGCCAACGTACCGGAATTACGATCTGGTGGTGGCGGGCAATCTGATCGATCGCCTGTACCAACCCGCGCGGTTTCTGACTACGATTCATGAACGAATCAACGAGCTGGGACTGCTGGTGATTGCCTCGCCCTACACCTGGCTGGAGGCGTACACACCGAAGGATCACTGGGTAGGCGGGTTTAAACGGGGTGGCGAGGACTTTTCCACGCTGGATGGCCTGAAAGAGATGCTGGCTCCCCATTTCCAGTTACTTATCGAACCGAGAAGCCTGCCGTTCGTGATCCGGGAAACCCGGAACAAATTCCAGCACAGCTTTTCGGAACTGACGGTGTGGGAAAAAGTGAGCCAGTAGCCCTGGCTACTTCATTTCAAAGCCGCGTTTGATCAGAAACTCCCGCATGTGGCCCCGGAGCTTGCTGGTAAACAGCGGCTTGAGTTGCTCCGACCAGGTGGTGTCCTTGTTGCCTCCGGTGCGCTGGCGATAGTAGTCGCCCATGGTGTCGTCAAACGCGGCCACCAGGGCTTCGTCCTGTGAATCGTCGTAGTAGTCTTCCTTCAGAATACTTGCCAGCGGCAGCCGGGGTTTGACCTCCGGGTTCTGATCCGGGTAACCCAGGCACATACCGAACACCGGGTAGACATGTTCCGGCAGCTTCAGCAGCTCACTCACTTCCGCCGGATTGTTGCGAATACCGCCGATATAGCACAGCCCAAGCCCAGCGGACTCCGCCGCAATCGCCACGTTCTGTGCCATCAGGGCGGTATCGATACTGGCCACCAGCAATTGCTCGGTCATCCCCCGGACCACCTCCGCGCCCGCGCGCTCGGCCGATTCCGTGGAGCGTTTCATGTCGGCGCAGAACACCAGAAAGTCCGAACAGGACTCGATGTAGCGCTGGCCACCGGCCAGTTCGGCCAGTGCCTTCCGGTTATCGGGGTTCACGACATGGATAATGGAGTAGGCCTGCACGTGGCTGGAGGTGGCGGCGCTCTGGCCTGCCCGGATGAGTTCAAGGAACAGATCCCTGGGAATCGGCTGATCCCGGAATTTCCGGATGGAGCGATGGGCGGTCAGTAGGTCAATGGTCGGGTTCATGGAGCCTCATGATCAAGGAATTTCAAATAGCGTACTAACGTTTTCCTGCTGCGAAAGTACGACCTTCGTACAAGATTGGATGGGGCCGGGCAAAAACGCTCACAATACTCATACCCATTGCTACAAATTCCTCCATTGCATCGTTCTGGAAACTGGTAGCGTAATGGTATTACGACGTACTCCAGGAATGACCGGCCGGCAATGGAACTGAACCTGCATCTCCCGACGCTGATGGTGCTTTCGATCGTGGTAAATACCCTGATCGGAGCGCTGCTGTGGGCAGTCTATCACTTGCGTGAGCGACAGGCGTGTTTTCGCGCCTGGGCCTGCGCGTGTCTGGCGTTTGTGTTGGGGGCCATCCTGGCCGGAGGCCGGGCGTACTGGGATCTGCCGGTTATTACGGTGTTTATGGCGCACCTGGCGTTGGGGGCGCCGCCGCTGCTGGTTCTTGTGGGCATCCATAGCCTGGTGGGCCTGCCGGCGTTGGGCGGGCGCTTCTCTTCGCGACTGCTGGGTATCGCGACACTGGTGTATACGTTTGGCCTACTGGTCAGCTTTCAGACCGGTACCGATGCACCCCGCTGGCTGACTGCGTTCTATTCGGCACTGCTGTTCAGCCTGGCCACCTACCGGTTGGCCAGGCTCAGGCGCAAGCCAAGACTACCACTACGGATTTTGCAGACATTGTTCGCGACTCACGGCGCTCTGATGATGACACACGTGCTGGTTATCCCCGTCATCGCTGCAGGTATTGCCGGGTTCGATCTGGAGGGCCTGCTGACATTGATTCTGGCCAACCACCTGCTGCTGGCGACCGCGACCATGATGGCGCTGCCGCTGCTGGCTTTCACCGAGGCAGAGTTTGTGCTCAGGGCACTGGCGGACCGGGATGAGCTGACCCAGCTGTTCAATCGCCGGGCGTTTTTCCGGGAAGGTGTCGCGGTTTTCGAGCGGGCCCGGCGTGCTCACCATTCCCTGACGGTGCTGATGATCGACCTGGATCATTTCAAACAGATCAACGACCGGTGGGGCCACCGGGTCGGTGATGACGCCCTGCGCTTTATTGCCGGTGTGATGGAGGACGAGTTGCGGGATGGAGATATTCTTGGCCGGATTGGCGGTGAGGAGTTCGCTGCCGTCCTCAATACCGGCAATCGGGAGGAGGTTGATGCCATTACCCATAGGCTTCTGCAGCAGATTGCCCGGCAAGGCAAATTCCTGGAAGGCCGTCCGCTGAACCTCTCAGCCAGTATTGGCGGGGTCGCCATGACATCCGGAACGCCGGATTTCGATGATCTGGTCCAGCGGGCGGATGCTGCATTGTACAATGCCAAAAACAAGGGGCGTAACCGGGTGGAGTTCGAGCGCCTGGCTGTCTGACCGCCCTGTTTCAGCTCCGATGATGTTCCTCTTTCAGTTCATCGCAAAACCTCGCTGCGTCCGCCAGCGAACCTGAGACTTCTTCTCGCCCGAAATTCAGACGCTTCAATGCGATTTTCGAGTTTTGTTCTTGAATATTTCGAGCGCTCGTTCTATTTTTGAGTCTCGGAGGTCGAAATATGCACAATTCCAATAACACGAACCCTCGCAGCGCAAGCGGGTTGCTGCGTCTTGACGGTAAGACTGCGTTGGTCACAGGCGCCGCCGGTGGCTTGGGTCGCAGCTTTACCCGGTGCCTGCTTGAAGCTGGTGCGACGGTTGTTGTCAGTGGGCGTCGTCGCGAGGCACTGGAATCTCTTAAAGGTGAGCTTTCCGGGCATGCCGATCGGGTTCACGTCGTCACCATGGATGTCGCCGACGAGGTGAGCGTCGCTAAGGCGTTCGACACTATGGCTGATGCTATCGCCATCCCGGACGTGGTGGTTTCCAACGCCGGTGTGGCGACCAGCAAGAAGTCACTGGATGTGACCGGTTCGGACTGGGACCGGGTGATCGACACCAATCTCAAAGGCTGCTGGCTGGTCTGCAATGAAGCCGCCCGTCGCCTCTCCGCGATCAACCTGGGGGGCAGCATCATCATGATTTCTTCCATCCTGGGTCATCGCGTGGCCGGTAACGTGGCGCCCTATGCCGCCGCCAAGGCCGGCGTCGAGCAGCTAACCCGTGCCCTTGCGCTGGAATGGGCCCGTTACGGTATCCGCGTCAATGCACTGGCACCGGGTTACATCGAAACCGACCTGAATCGTGATTTCTTCGCCAGTGAACCTGGCCAGAAAATGATTCGCCGCATTCCCCAGCGCCGTCTGGGGCAGGCCGATGATCTGAACGGTCCGTTGCTGCTTCTGGCTTCCGGACTTTCCGATTACATGACCGGCAGCACCCTCGTGGTGGATGGCGGCCATCTTCAATCCTCGTTGTAAGGAGTGGGCTGTGGATTTCAATCTGGACGCCAGGAACGAGTCGTACCGAAAACGTATCCGGGATTTTGTGGAGCAGGAGCTGTTGCCGCTGGAGACGAACCCGGAGGCCTACGATGAGCATGAGAACATTGCGCCCGGTTATCTTGACCAAATGCGTGCCAAGGCCAGACAGCAGGGCCTGTGGTGTCTGCAAATCCCCGAGCGGCTGGGCGGCCAAGGGCTCGACATCTCCGGTATGGCGGCCTGTTACGAGGAAATGAACCGCTCAATTTTCGGGCCGGTGGTATTCAATTCCGCGGCGCCGGACGATGGCAACATGATGGTACTGGCGAAAGTGGGCACCGAGGTCCAGCAGGAGCGCTGGCTCAAGCCCATCGTGGAGGGAAAAGTACGCTCATCGTTTGTCATGACCGAGCCCGCGCCCGGGTGTGGTTCCGACCCTGGCATGATGCAGACCACGGCCACGCGAAAGGGGGATCAGTGGGTCATCCACGGGCACAAGCACTACATTACCGGCGCCGCCGAAGCGTCCCATTTCATCCTGATTGCCCGGACGTCTGACGACACCCGCAAGGGCCTGAGTGCCTTCCTGTTCCACAAGGATGATCCGGGCTGGGAGATTGTCCGGCGGATTCCGATCATGGGGCCGGAAGAGCACGGTGGGCATTGCGAACTTCGGTTCGATGGCCTGGAAATTCCGGACGAGAATCGGCTGATGGAGGTGGGAGACGGGCTCAAGGTCACCCAGATCCGCCTGGGTACGGCCCGTCTGACCCACTGCATGCGCTGGCTTGGCCTGGCCCGTCGGTCCCTGGAAATTGCCACCGAGTATGTCGACACCCGGCAATCCTTCGGCCAGACCCTGGCTCAGCGTGAAGGCGTGCAGTGGTTGCTGGGCGAGGCCGCAATGGAGATACAGATCGGCCGGCTGCTGACCATGCACGCTGCCTGGAAGCTGGACCAGGGCGACTTCGCCCGCAAGGAAGTGTCCATGGCCAAGGTCGCTGTGGCCGACACACTGCACAAGGCGGTGGATACGGCCATTCAGCTCTGCGGTGCCCGGGGTTATTCCAAGGATACCCCGCTGGAGTGGATCTATCGTTATGCCCGCCAGGCCCGGTTGGTGGATGGTGCTTCGGAAATACACAAGATGGTGTTCTCGAAAACCCTGCTGGCGGAGCGGACCGACTTCTGGCACTGGGGAGTGAGTGCGTGATGTCCGCGCTTGCCGACACCTTCGCTATGTTCATTGCCCGGCAGACCGCTGCCCGGAATGCCCGGGTGATCGATTTCGACAAGCTCTCCGGTGGCGCCATCCAGGACAATTTCGGGTTAACCCTGGAGCTGGACGGCGGCAGCCGGCCGGGTCGGCAGGAATGTGTGGTCCGGCAGGACGCCCCCTCCGGCGTGGCAGAGAGCCTGTCCAGGCCCGAGGAGTTCCGGGTGCTTAAAGCGGCGTTCGAGGCCGGGGTAACGGCGCCGGAACCGCTCTGGCTGTGCGAAGACCCCAAGGTCAGCGGGCGTGTGTTTTACGTGATGGCCCGTGCCGCAGGGAGTGCCTCTCCCCGCAAGCTGACCAAGGCGGATTTCACCCAGGCGCAGCGCCGGAACATCGTACGCCGGCTGGGTGCGGAACTCGCCAGGTTGCATACAGTGCGGCCACCGCGGGAGTCGCTTGAGTTCCTGGCGTTACCCGATCCGGTTACGCCGGCCCTGAGCCGGGTGGCGCTGTACCGTCGCTACCTGAAGGAAATCGGGGAACCCCATCCGGTACTGGAGTGGGCGCTGAACTGGCTCGAGGATCAGGCACCGGAACCAGGCCCGACGGTGCTGTGCCACTGTGACTTCCGGACCGGCAACTACATGATGGATGGTGACGAGCTGACAGCCATCCTCGACTGGGAGTTCGCCGCCTGGAGCGATCCCTGTGAGGATCTGGGCTGGCTTTGTTGCCGGAGCTGGCGGTTCGGGGCTGATGACCGGGAAGCTGGTGGTGTCGGCGACAAACAGGATCTTCTGGACGGCTACCGGGACGCGAGCGGAATCGACCTTGATCCGGCGGCGGTCAGTTACTGGGAAGTGATGGCCCTGGTGCGTTGGGCCATGATTGCGTTGCAGCAGGCGCGCAGGCATATGTCCGGTGAACAGCATTCGTTGGAGCTGGCACTGACCGGGCGAATGGTGGCCCAGATGGAATTCGACCTGCTGAACCAGATCCAGGAACTGGAGGGCGGACAATGATCAATCGACCGGAGACCCGTGACCTGCTCACCGAGGCACGCCGGGTACTGCTGGATTCCGTGGCCGGGCAGCTTGCGGGGGAGCACAAATACGAGGCGCTCATGGTCGCCAACGCCATGGGCATGGCAATCCGGGAGTTTGAGCAGTGCGAGCAGGGTCAGCCGGAGCAAACCGATCAGGCCGTCCGGGCATTCCTGGCAGAGCGCTCCCTTAAAGCCACCGCCAGTGAGTCTGAGGCAGAGCTTGCCCGGGCCATTCGAGAGCGTCGGCTGGATGGAGCGGACCCGCCCCTACGATCCGTGCTCCTAACCCTCACGGAGGCCCGGTTGCAAATCAACAACCCCGGCTATCTGAAACGGTGAACCATGAATAAATACAACAATCTCGACAAGACTGCCGCTAACCATTCTGCGCTGACGCCGCTGAACCTGCTTCAGCGCTCAGCTCAGGTTTTTCCGGACAAGCGCGCGGTCATTGATGACGACCGGTCACTGTCCTACCGGGAGCTCTACCAGCGTTGTCGGCAGATGGGCGATGCGCTGAGTCGCCGCGGCATCAATCCTGGCGACACGGTGGCCATCTTGTGTCCGAACAGCCATGAAATGCTGGAATCCCATTACTCCGTGCCCATGGCCGGCGCCGTGCTCAACTCTGTCAATATTCGCCTGGATGCGGCAACGCTGTCCTTTATCCTGGCCCATGGTGAAGCCCGAGTGCTGTTTTACGATACCCAGTGGGAGAATGAGGTCCGGGCCGCCATAGCCGAACTGGAGGTACCGCCGTTGCTGGTCGCCATCGAACGCAAGGCGGGGGCGAGCGAAGGTCTGGCGGATCTGGACTACGAAAGTTTGTTGACGGAAGGGAATCCGGAGGCCTCCTGGCAGCGTCCCGCCGACGAATGGGACGCCATCACCCTGAATTACACCTCCGGCACCACGGGCAATCCCAAAGGCGTGGTCTACCACCATCGCGGCGCTTACCTCGCAGCCATGACCAACGCCATGGTGTTCGATATGACCGCCGAGACCGTCTACCTGTGGACCTTGCCGATGTTTCATTGCAACGGCTGGGCCTACACCTGGGCGATCACGGCTGTGGGTGGTACCCACGTTTGCCTTCGGGAGGTGGATACCATGGAAATCTACCGCCGGATTGAAGACCACGGCGTCACCCACATGTGCGGTGCGCCGGTGGTAATGAACCTGCTGCTGCAAGACCTGGGGCGCGAGAGCCTGACGCTTTCCCGACCGGCGCACTTTGCCCTGGGTGGCGCGGCGCCGCCGAGCAGCGTTATTCGCAAGGCCGAGGAGATTGGCTTCCAGATTACCCATCTGTATGGCCTGACCGAGACATTCGGACCTGCGACCCTCTGTGTTCCCCAGCCGGAATGGCAGCCGTTACCGTTGGAGGAACGGGCGGTGAATATGTCCCGGCAGGGTGTTCCCACCCATGGCCTGGACGAGGTCGCGGTGCTGGATATGGTCAGCGGCCAACCACTGCCTGCCGATGGCAACACCATGGGAGAGATCTGCATCCGTGGCAATACCGTGATGAAGGGCTACCTGAAGAATGCGGAAGCCACGGAAAAGGCGTTCAGTGATGGCTGGTTTCACACCGGTGACCTGGCTGTCATGCACCCGGATCACTACGTTGAAATCCGGGACCGGGCCAAGGACGTGATCATCTCGGGTGGCGAAAACATCTCCAGCCTGGAAGTGGAAGAGGTTCTCTACCGGCATCCGAAAGTCTCCGAGGCAGCGGTGGTTGCCATGGCCGACGAGAAATGGGGCGAAGTGCCCTGTGCCTTTGTCAATCCGGTCGACGAGGGTGAGGAACCCACCCCCGAGGAAATTATTGCCTTCTGTCGGGAGCATATGCCGCACTTCAAGGCGCCGCGGAAGGTGGTGCTTGGTGAACTGCCCAAGACGGCCACTGGCAAGATCCGCAAGAACATTCTCCGGGACTCACTATCCCGATAACCGGGTCCCGATGGCTGGGCTGACCATGGTCAGCAGGAGGTTGCGATAAGGCGAATAAGGCGTTCACAACAATGAAAACCGGGCCGGTTCCAATGGGCCTGCCAGTTCCAGTGACAACAAAGACAAGAGCACAGGAGCATTACCATGACGATAACAAGCATCAAGAAACTCCTGGTTGCGATGACCGCAACTGCGGCGCTGGGTACCGCCAGTACCAGTTACGCCGAGGATCCGATACGGATCGGGGGCATCTACATTCTCTCGGGCAGCGCCGCCACCTACGGTGAGTTTGCCCAGAGGGGGATCAATCTGGCGGTGGAGGAAATCAACTCGTCCGGCGGCATCCTGGGTCGCCAGGTTGAAATGATCTATGAGGATGGTCAGGCCAAGGCCTCGGTCGCTATTCAGGCCGCCCGCAAACTGGTCTACGCCGAAGGGGCCGACGCCCTGGTGGGCCTGGACAGCTCGGGCGTTGCCCAGGGTATGGTTCCAATCATGACAGAGCTACAGAAGCCGCTGATCATCACCCACGCAGCCACGCCGGATGTTACCGGCGAGCTGTGTAATCCGTTTACTTACCGCATCAGTGTGAATGTGCCCCAGAACATGAAGGCCGCTGCCCTGGTCGCTGCCGAAACCGGTGCGACCAACTGGACCACCATTGGCCCGGACTATGCCTTCGGCCATCAGTCCTGGGAGTACTTCGGCAACTACCTCAAAGAGATCAATCCGGATGTGAACCTGATGTCGGAGACTAACTTTCCGCGCTTCGGTGCAGAGGATTTCACTCCGTTCATCGATCGGGTCATGAACTCTGATGCCGAGGGTGTTCTGATCTCCGTCTGGGGTGGCGATCTGGTCAACTTCGTCCGTCAGGCCAATACCCGTGGCTTCTTCGAAGACGACCTTGAAGTGCTTTTTACGGTCGGTGCCGCGACCGAGGTGCTCTCAGCTCTGGGCGAGGAAATGCCCGAGGGCGTGCATCTGTCCACGCGCTACTGGTACGACGCCTACGACAATCCGGTGAATGATCGCTTCGTCAAAGCCTATATTGAGGCCTATGGTACTCCCCCAAGCTATAACGCCGAGGGCGCCTATGCGGCGATCTATGCCTATAAAAAAGCCATGGAAACCGCCGGTACCACTGATGGTTCTGCGGTCGCCAAGGCGCTCAGTGGCATGAGCCTGGACGCCCCGAACGGCACGGTGACCTTCCGTGAAGGTGATCATCAGGCCTTGGTCAGTCCGAACTGGGGTGTGTCGGGTCCCATGCATCCGGAACACGGCATCCGTACGCTGACCAACCTGAAGATTTTTGAGGCTGGGAAAGTAACCCGGCCTATCAAAGAGACCGGTTGCAGGCTCTGATCTGACGATTGTTCTTATCCTTGCTGTGGCGTCCCTTCGGGGCGCCACGACTCCGGCCCTAACGTAATGAGGTAACCCATGTCTGGCATCGGATCGGCGTTGCTGAATAGCCTCGATATCGGGCTGCTGCTGTTCATCATCGCAGTGGGCCTGAATATCGTGTTCGGTGTTCTGAATATCATCAACTTTGCCCACGGGGCACTCTACATGCTGGGGGCCTATCTGGCCTTCACCCTGATCAACCTCGTGGGGATGCCCTTCTGGGCGGCCCTGCTCCTGGCGCCTATGGGCGTCATCGTTCTGGCAGTGATTATCGACCGGGTGCTTTTGCGATTCATCTATTCCCGGGATGTGGCAGACAGTTTGCTACTGACGTTCGCCATCCTGCTGATTATCAATGAGAGTGTGCGGATTATCTGGGGTAGTGGCATCCACGTGGTGCAACCGCCAAATCTGCTTTCCGGTTCGGTGCAACTACTGGGTAGTTCCGTTGCCACCTATAGCCTGTTTGTGATTGTTGTCGGCCTTCTGCTGTTAGCGGGTCTCTGGTACCTGTTCAACCGCACCCGCATCGGCCGCATTATGCGAGCAGCTGCACTGGACCGTGAAATGGCCGAGGCGCTGTGTATCAACACCCGCCTGGTGGTGACTGGTGTCTTTGCCTTCGGTGCCTGGCTGGCCGCCATTGGTGGCGTGATGGCGGTGCCCATGCGAGCGCTGGATCCCGGCATGGGAGACAAGATCATTATCGAGTCCTTTATTGTGGTGGTAATTGGGGGTCTGGGCAGCTTCCCGGGCGCCTTGATCGGCGCCATTATCCTGGGTCTGATTCACGGCTTCGGCGGTCGATACGTGCCCGAAGTGAACATGCTGCTGCCGTTCGTAGGCATGGCACTGGTTCTGTTGTTCAAACCACACGGTATTATGGGTAAAGGGGCGAACGCATGAAGACCAAAGTTCTTATGGCCATTCTGGCTGCGGTGATCTGCGGGCTGATTGCGGTGCCTTGGATTGCTTCCTATTTTTATGTCTTTATTTTTACCGAAATCCTGATCCTGGGTCTGTTCGCCGCCAGTTTCAACCTGATTTTTGGCTATACCGGCATGCTGAGCTTCGGGCATGCGGCCTTTTTTGGTATCGGTGCTTACGCCACGGCCCTGGTGCTGATTCACCTGGAGTGGCCGTTCCTGGTCTGCCTGCTGGTTTCCATGGGCGCATCTGCGCTGCTGGCCCTGGCGATTGGCTTCCTGAGTGTAAGGCTCAACGAAGTGTACTTTTCAATGCTCACCCTGGCTTTTGGCATGATGGTTTTCGCCAGCGCCTATCAGTGGCGCTCGGTGACCAATGGCAGTGACGGCCTTGCCGGATTTACCCTGGGCTCCTTTGGGTTTGGTATCGATTTGACCCTCGGTAATCCGTTGGTCTACTACCATGTCGTGCTGGGTATCGTGACCGTTGCATCGATTGTGCTTTATCTGATCTGTCGGAGTTCTTTCGGCATGATTCTCAAAGCCATCCGCCAGAATCCCGAGCGGGTATCCTTCGCCGGGTTGAACGTGCGAACCTACCGTCTGGTGGCTTTTGTCATTGCTGGCACCTTTGCGGGCCTGGCTGGTGGTCTGATTGCCCCATTCCTGCGGGTGGCGAGCCCGGAACTCCTGCACTGGTCCATGTCTGCCGAACCGATACTCATGGCCATTCTCGGTGGTACCGGATATTTCCTGGGTCCATTTATCGGCGCGGCGTCGTTCATATTGCTGGAAGCCTGGATCACTACGTATACCCAGGCCTGGATGCTGGTTCTTGGCATTATCCTGGCGGTGATGGTGATCTTTTTCCGCAAGGGTTTGCTGGGCACTCTCATTGACTGGTGGATGGAGGTGAAGAAATGACGAGCCCGGTTCTTTCTATAACTAACCTGACCAAGCGGTTTGGTGGAGTTACTGCAGTTTCCGACATCAATCTGGAAGTCATGCCCAAGGAAACGATCGCCATTATCGGCCCTAACGGTGCCGGCAAGACCACCTTCTACAATATGGTTTCAGGACGGATGCAGCCGACAGAAGGCAATATTCTGCTGGAAGGCAAGAATATCACCGGCCTGCCGCCCCACAAGATCAGCCGAATGGGAGTATCGCGATCTTTCCAGATCAATAACATCTTCCCGGAGATGACGGTACAGGAGAATGTGGAAGTGGTTCTGTCAGCCTACCATGGCCACAGCCGCAAGCTGTTCAATATTGCTTCCCGTAATACCGGCATCCAGCAGGAATCGGTCGAGTTTCTTGAGCGTCTCGGAATCGAAGAGCTGAAGGGGCAACGTGCCGAAGTCATCAGCTACGGCGACAAGCGATTGTTGGAAATCGCCATGGTGCTGGCGACATACCCCAAACTGGTCCTGCTTGACGAACCCACGGCAGGTATGACTCCGGATGAAACACGGCTCACCACCAAGCTGATCAGGAAGCTTGCCGCAAGCGGAGATTATACCTTCATGATCACCGAGCATGACATGGACGTGGTATTCAACCTGGCCGACCGCATTCTGGTTATGCACCGGGGTGAAAAGCTGTTTGCCGGTACGCCCGAGGAAGTGAAAAACGATACAGAAGTTCGTCGCGCCTACCTGGGAGAGGAAGACGACGAGGCGGTCGAGGAGGCCAACATATGATTCTTGAAGTTCGCAATATCCAGACCTTCTATGGTGAGAGCCAGGCGCTACAGGGCGTAACGCTGCAACTGGAAGCGGGTGAAACCGTTTGCATCCTCGGACGTAACGGTGCGGGAAAGAGCACAACCCTGAAAAGTATAATGGGGCTGACGCCTCCGCGATCCGGCGAGGTTATCTATGACGGCAAACCGGTTCAGGGCTGGCCGGCGCACCGGATTGCCAGAGCAGGCATCGGTTATGTGCCGGAGGACCGCCGGATCTTCCCGGGTTTGACAGTGCGGGACAACCTGGATATCGCCGCCTATAAACGCAAGGACACGGCCGCCCGATGGACGGTGGATGGAATTCTTGATAAGTACGAGATGTTGGGCGAGCGGGCAGGTCAGGACGGAGCCACCCTCTCCGGTGGCCAGCAACAGATGCTGGCTGTGGCGCGATCGCTGATGATCCAACCGCGGCTGCTGTTGCTGGACGAGCCCAATGAAGGTCTGGCACCGGTTATCGTGCAGCAGATTGGTGAATTGATTGATGACCTCAGCCAGACCACCACCATTCTGTTCACCGACCAGAGCGTGCGGTTTGCGCTCAAGCACGCCCAGCGAGCTTACATCCTGGAAAAGGGGCAGGTAGTGCACGAGGCAGCCAGTGATGAGTTGCGTAAAGACCAGGCAACCCAGGACCGGTTTCTCTCGGTCGCATAGTCCGGCGTATAATCCCCGCCGCGGAGCCAGACAGGCGTGGCAGTTATGATCGAAAATTATGAAGTGTTTCGTGGTGAACTCAGCATGTCCAAGGAGGACGTGATCCGTGAGGTTTACCGTCAGAACAAGGAACGAATCAGTATCAAAAAGGAGGCGACGGCGGTCAAGAATCTGACCCGGATTATTGAGTCGACCTTGCGGCTGGCCAACTCAAAAGGCTTTCATGCCATGACGCTGAGGGATCTGTGTGCAGATTCGGGGATGAGCATGGGGGGGCTGTACGCCTACATTCGTAACAAAGATGACCTTATCCATCTGATCCAGAGCCACGGGTTCATTATTACGCGTCGGACATTGCTCCACTACACGGAAGAGGTTCAGGATGTGCGTGACCGGTTGTTTGCCGCGATCAAGGCGCACCTGTACCTGAGCGAGCTGATGCGCGCCTGGTTCTACTTTTCCTATATGGAGGCGAAGAGCCTGCCAGTAGAGGAAAAACGGGATGCTGTCGCCATCGAACTGGAGATCGAGGAGATTTTCCTGAGTGTGATTGAAGGAGCTATTGAGACAGGCGTTTACCAGCCAAGGAACGCTCGACTCGTTGCCTCAATGATCAAGGCACTGTTGCAGGATTGGTACCTGAAACGCAGGAAATACCGTGATCAGAATGTTGCGGTTGATGACTACGCTGCGTTTGTCAGGGATGTGATTGAAAGCTATCTGCTCCGAGGGCATTGAACCCTCCTGTGAGGACTGTGATGACTATCCATTTGACGAATCCGGAACTGGTGCGCGAAAGCGCCTACATTAACGGCGAATGGGTTCAGGCCCGTTCGGCTAAAAGGCTCCCGGTTACCAATCCGGCGAATGGAGAGCATCTGTCAGACGTGCCGGATATGGATGCTGAAGATGCCCGGCGTGCCATTCGGGCGGCCGAGGCGGCATGGCCGGAGTGGCGTGCCCGCCCGGCCAAGGAGCGGGCGGGTATCCTGCGCAGATGGTTCGACCTGGTGATGCAGCATCAGGAGGATCTGGCTCGTCTGATGACCGCGGAGCAGGGCAAGCCGTTGGCCGAAGCCCGCGGTGAGGTGGGTTACGGCGCCAGCTTTATCGAATGGTTTGCCGAGGAAGCCAAGCGGGCCTATGGTGACGTGATTCCGGCCCACGGCCGAGACAAACGGATTGTTGTGATCAAACAGCCCATCGGGGTGGTGGCGGCCATCACACCCTGGAACTTCCCGGTGGCCATGATCACGCGCAAGGTGGCACCGGCCCTGGCAGCCGGCTGTCCGGTGGTCGTCAAGCCAGCCGAGGATACGCCCCTGTGCGCCCTTGCCCTGGCGGTTTTGGCCGAAGAGGCTGGTGTTCCGCCAGGAATCCTCAATATCATTACCTGCTCAAAAGACCGGGCGCCGGAGGTGGGCGAGGAACTGACGACCAACCCGGCGGTTCGCAAGGTGTCGTTCACCGGTTCCACGCCCGTGGGCAAATTGCTCATGCGACAGGCCAGCGGCACAGTCAAGAAAGTCAGCCTTGAACTTGGTGGCAATGCCCCGTTCATCGTGTTTGACGATGCCGATCTTGAGGCTGCAGTGGCGGGAGTGATGGCCTCCAAATATCGCAACACCGGGCAGACCTGTGTGTGCGCAAACCGCATCTATGTCCAGTCTGGCGTGTACGACGAATTTGTCGAGAAGCTGAAAGCAGCGGTTACCGGTTTGGTGGTGGGCGCCGGCCTTGAAGGCGAGACCCACCAGGGTCCGCTGATCAACCGGGGGGCCCTGGACAAGGTCAAGCGGCACATCGCCGATGCCACCGGCAAGGGCGCCAACGTGGTCCTGGGCGGGCGGGTTCACGCCCTCGGCGGCACCTTCTTCGAGCCGACCATCCTCACCGACGTCACCCAGGACATGCTGGTGGCCAGTGAGGAGACCTTTGGCCCGGTGGCGCCGTTGTTCCGATTTGACACCGAGGAGCAGGCAATCGCCATGGCCAACGATTCGGAGTTTGGTCTGGCGGCCTATTTTTACAGCAACGACATCCGACGCATCTGGCACGTAGCCGAGGCCCTGGAAACCGGCATGATCGGCATTAACGAGGGGATCATTTCCACCGAGGCGGCCCCTTTTGGCGGCGTTAAGGAAAGCGGCCTGGGTAGGGAAGGCTCCCGGTACGGCCTGGATGAGTTCATGGAGCTTAAATATCTGTGCCTGGGTGGCATGCGCTGAGATCCGCTTGCGAGGAGAATGGAATGTCGGGCTCACTGTCCCACCTGCGTGTTCTGGATCTATCCAGGGTGCTGGCCGGCCCTTGGGCCGGCCAGATTCTCGGCGACCTGGGCGCGGAGGTCATCAAGATCGAGCGCCCGGGAACCGGTGACGACACCCGCTCCTGGGGGCCGCCCTATCTCAGGGCGGCTGATGGCAGCGTAGAACTCTCCGCGTACTTCCTCGCGGCCAACCGGAACAAGCAGTCGCTGGCCATTGATATCGCCCATCCCGAAGGGCAGGCACTGATCCGCAAGCTGGTGGCCGAATCGGACGTGGTGCTGGAAAACTTCAAGGTGGGCGGCCTCAAGCGCTATGGCCTGGATTACGACAGCCTGAAACGCATCAACCCGAGGCTCATCTATTGTTCGATTACCGGGTTTGGCCAGGATGGGCCCTACGCGAATCGTCCGGGTTATGACTTCCTGATCCAGGCCATGGGCGGGCTGATGAGCATTACCGGGCAACCGGATGGCGAGCCCGGCGCCGGGCCGATGAAGGTCGGGGTGGCTCTGACCGACATCATGACCGGACTCTATGCCACCATCGGTGTCCTCGCCGCTCTCAGTCACCGGGACCGGACCGGTGAGGGTCAGTACGTGGAGGCCGCGCTGCTGGATGTGCAGGTGGCCTGCCTGGCCAATCAGGCCATGAATTACCTGACCACCGGCACCGCACCGGTCAGGATGGGAAACGCCCATCCCAACATCGTGCCTTACCAGGATTTCCCGACGGCGGATGGCAATATGGTGCTGACGATCGGCAACGATCAGCAGTTTGCCCGGCTGTGCGACGTACTCGGGCATCCGGAGTGGGCTGTCGACGAGTGCTATGCGACAAACCGTGCCCGGGTGGCGAACCGCCGGGAACTGATCCCGAAACTGAGGCAAGCCACGGTGATGCGGTCGACCCGGGAATGGGTCGAAATCCTCGAGCGGGCCGGAGTGCCCTGCGGGCCGGTGAATACGCTGGATCAGGTATTTGACGACCCCCAGGTTCGCGCGCGGGGCATGAAGCAGACGGTCACCCATCCCGAACTGGGCGAGGTGCCGACGGTCGGTAATCCAATCAAGCTGAAACTGACACCGGTGGCCTATCGCACGGCGCCCCCTTTACTGGGTGAACAGTCGGTTCAGATCCTGCAGCAGGTGGCCGGGTTGTCTCCGAACGACATTGAGGACCTGAAGGAGCGTGGTGTTATTTCGTGAATTACCGTTGAAGTGGCTTTTTCGGGCCGGCCTTCAAGACCCTTACCGCCCCCGGAACTGCGCCGGCCGCTTGGCCAGGAACGCCGACACGCCCTCGGCAAAATCTTCGGTCCGGGTCATTTCAAGGAAGGCTGCCCGCTCCGCTTCCAGGTGGGCCGCCAGTTGATCACCGCTGGCCCGGTCGGTCAGTTGGCGGAACGCACCAAAGGCCCGAGTGGGGCCGCTGGCAACTTTTTTGATCGTTTCACTCAGCAGGTTTTCATACTCATTCTCCGGAGCGAACCCGGTGACCAGCCCCCAGTCTTTCGCTTCCGCCGCGCTGAGGGTTCGCCCTAGCATCATTAATTCCGCTGCCCGGCCAGCACCGATCTTGTGCGTCAGAAACCAGCTGCCGCCGCAGTCGGGCACCGCACCGATGCCGTTATAAGCCACCAGAAATCGTGCGTCTTCCCGGGCGATCACCAGATCTGCCATCAGTGCCAGGCTCAGGCCTGCGCCGGCGGCGACACCCTTTACCGCGGCAATCACCGGTGCACCCAGGCTACGTAACAGCAAAATGGCCGGATTGGCCGCATCCAGAATGGCATTGATGGCATCCCCGGCCTGCGCCGGGGTGCCGGCCATGCTGGTTACGTCGCCGCCCGCCATAAAGGCACGCCCCGCCCCGGTGAGAACCACGCACCGTAACCCCGCCAGGTTCTTCAGCTCCCGGGCTGCGGCAAGGAAGGCCTCTGCCATGGGCACATTGACGGCGTTCAGGGCTTCCGGCCGGTTGAAGGTCAATGTTGCCACGCCGGTTTTTTCGTCGAATGCGGTGTGTACCAGTCTGTCTGTCATTGATGGGGACCTTGTCATTCTGGCAGGTCTGATGGCCTGTGCCCTGCGTATCTATTTCAATGGTTCGTCCGATAACAGGATAGAGGGGTTTGCCTAATGTTGCCCGGATGGACTACTTTTAATCTGGGTCGGGGTTAAGTCCCGGCGACAGGAAATAACAAAAATTACAATCATCTTCGGGCGTGGGATATGGGTAATGGCAAGGCGTGCTCGCCTGTCTGCGTACCCGGCGCCAGGGGTGCCGGGGGGTAACGTGAGTATCCTGGAGATCAGTCACCTGTCTCTGTCGTTTGGTGGTGTGAAGGCCCTGCAGGATGTCAGCTTCCGGGTGCCCGAAAATACCATCACCACTATTATTGGCCCGAACGGCGCCGGCAAGACGTCCCTGTTCAACTGCATTTCCGGGTTCTACAAGCCCCAGCAGGGCACCATCCGCTATCAGGGCCGTGAGCTTTCTGGCGCTCTGAAGCCGCCGCGTCGGGCGGCGCTGGGCCTGGCCCGGACCTTTCAGAACATTGCCCTGTTCCGGGGCATGACCGTGCTCGACAACATCAAGCTTGGCGCCCACGTGCACATGAACAGCGGCCTGCTCAGCGCACTGGCCTATTTCGGACCCGCGCGCCGGGAAGAGATGGCGGTCCGCCAGGATGTGGAAAAACGGATCATCGATTTCCTGGAAATAGACCATATCCGCCGCCAGCCGGTGGCAAGCCTTTCCTACGGCCTGCAGAAACGGGTCGAGCTGGCCCGGGCCCTGGCCATGCAACCGAAGGTGCTGATGCTGGATGAGCCGGTGGCCGGCATGAACCTGGAAGAAAAGGAGGATATGGCCCGTTTCATTCTGGATATCCGGGAGGAGTGGGGCATCACCGTGCTGATGGTGGAGCACGACATGGGCATGGTGATGGATATTTCCGACCACATTGCGGTGCTCAATTTTGGCCAGGTAATCACCGAGGGCCTGCCCGCCGATGTTCAGAAAAATCCCGAGGTGATCAAGGCGTACCTTGGCAACAGCGATATCGACAGCCTGCGCAGAAAGCTCAATCCGGAAGAGGCAGCGGCCTGATGGACTGGTTGTTCTTCGGAGAAATCAGCCTGGCGGGTCTGGCCATGGGCGGTCTCTATGCCCTGATCGCCCTGGGCTTTGTGATCATCTACAAGGCCACCCGGGTGATCAATTTTGCCATCGGCGAAATCATGATGTTCGCCGCTTACCTGTTCCTGGCCTTTGCCGGCGGCATGGAACTCTCGGCCTGGATCGCGCTGCCACTGGCGGTGATTGGTGGCAGCATTCTGGGCGGGGTGATCGAAAAAACCATGATCCGGCCCATGCTGGGTGAATCCCCGATCTCGGTGGTGATGGTCACCATTGGTATCGCCAGTATCCTGGTGGGACTGGTGGAGTTTATCTGGACCGCCAACCCGCAACTGCTACCCAGCTTCCTGCCCCGGGAACCGGTATTTATCGGCCCGCTCTATCTGGCCCCCAAGATTGCCTATGGCTTCCTGATCGGCTCCGCCCTGCTGATTGCTTACCTGCTCTATTTCCGGTTCTCCCGGGGCGGCGTGGCGTTGAGGGCAACCGCGTCCGATCAGGCCGCCGCCTACTCCATGGGCATCAATGTGCGCCGGGTGTTCAATATGGCCTGGGTGTTCGGTTCTCTGGCGGCGTCACTGGCCGGTGTACTGGTGGCTGCCACCGGTGGCCTCAGCCCCCAGTTCGGGATCATCGGCCTGAGTGTGCTGGTGGTGGTGATTGTGGGTGGCCTGGACAGCATTCTGGGTGCCCTGGTGGCCGGCGTGTTCATCGGCTGGCTGGAAACCGTGGCCGGCGCCTATCTGGGCGGCGAGTACCGGATGCCGGCGACCTTCCTGGTGCTGGCGGTGATTCTGGTAATTCGCCCCTATGGCCTCTTTGGTACCCACGAGATAGAGCGAGTCTGAGATGCGCATCGGTGATGCAAAACAGAGTTACGAGGCCGATGAGGCGATCTGGACCAGTTCTACCCAGAAAGGGTGGTTCGGCCTGTTCCTGCTGATCCTTCTACTGTTCCCGTTTATGGTCGATTCCTACCTGCTGTATCTGGGCTGTCTGGTGGGCATTGCGGTAATCAGTGCCACCGGCCTGAACATCCTGACCGGCTTTACCGGTCTGATCTCCCTTGGCCAGGCCGGGTTTATGGGGGTGGGTGCCTATACCGTGGCCTGGCTCTCCCTCCACACCGGCCTGCCGTTCCCGGTCACCCTGGTGCTGGCGGGGCTTATGGCCGCCGCGGTGGGCATTCTGGTGGGGCTGCCCTCATTGCGGGTGAAGGGGTTGTATCTGGCGATTGCGACTCTGGCAGCCAGTGTGTTCCTGCATTTTATTTTCGCCGAGTGGGAGTCGGTCACCGGTGGCATGGGTGGCCTGAGCCTGGAACCGGCACACCTGTTCGGGGTCTCCTTCCAGAGCGACTTCAGGATGTATTTCATCATTGTGCCGCTGGCGGTGCTGATGGTGTTTGCCGCCCGCAATGTGTTCCGGACGCGCATTGGCCGGGCCTTTATCGCCATCCGGGACCGGGATATTTCCGCCGAGATCCTGGGCATCAACCTGCTGCACTACAAGCTGATGTCCTTCGCGCTCAGCTCATTTTACGCTGGGGTGGCGGGCGGCCTGTTCGCCTATTTCTTCCGGGTGGTGACGCCGGAGAGCTTCCCGTTGTCGATGTCGATTTTCTATCTGGCGGCGGTGATTGTGGGCGGTATGGGGAACCTGCTGGGCGGCATACTCGGTGCCGCTTTCATGACCCTGGTGCCGGAAGCACTGAAGCTGCTCACTGCCGCCCTGACGCCGTTCTATCCGGACGCCCCGGTATTCATGTCGCCGATGCTGGAGATTATCTTCGGTGCCCTGATTGTGGGCTTCCTGATCTTTGAACCCCATGGTCTCGCGGAAATCTGGCATCGCATCCGCCGTTTTTTCCGTCTGTGGCCGTTCCGGAATTAATTGTGTTTCAACGAGCCTCTTACCGGGCCTTTCACCGGGAAACCGTGCAACACCAACAACAAGAAGCAAGGAGAAGAACCATGTTCACAAACATCCTCAACAAAGGGCGCCGGCTTGCCGGGCTGGGCAGCCTGGTCGCTGCGTTAACCGTAGCCACCCCGGCCATGGCCCAGGACAAGGAACCCATCGTGTTCGGTGGCTCGATACCGCTCTCCGGTGTCTTTGCCTTTGCCGGTATTCACATTCACGCCGGGCTGACCGACTACACCGACTGGATCAACAGCCAGGGCGGCATCAATGGCCATCCGGTCCAGTATGTGATGGAAGATACCGCCTATGAAGTGGATCGTTCGGTGGCGGCCTTTAAGAAGATTTCCGGCAGTCATTCACCGGCGACCTACTACGGTGACAGTACCGGCTTTATGAAGACCATTGCCTCGGAACTGAACAGCCAGGGCGATACCCTGATGAGCGGTGCGTCCTTCGCCACGGTGCTGACCGATAACGAGCAATATCCGTATCAGTTCATTCCCGGTCCCAGCTACAGTCAGATGTTCGGCATCATCCTGGAATACATTGCCAGCCAGGGTAAGGACGGCGACATGCCAACCGTCGCCTTCGTTTACAGCGATACCGAGTTCGGCAAGGATCCCATCGAAAATGGCAAGGCCCGGGCCGCTGAGTTGGGTATAGAAGTGGTAGAGGACATTGTCACCAAGCCCGGCGCCGTGGATGTGTCTGCCGAGATCCTGAAACTGCGCCGGGTTCGTCCAGACTTCGTGGTGTTCCATGGCTATGTGCTGTCGCCGATCAATGAGTTCATGGTGCAGATGCGCCAGATGGGCCTGGATACCCAGTTCATGGGCACCTTCTGGTCCTCCGATAAGCTGATCATCGACAAGATGGGCAAGGATGCCGACGGTTATATGGGTGTGATGCCCTACAACTACTACGACAGCGAGGAAAGCGGCCCGATGCTGGACGCCCTTCGCGCCCAGGCCGAGAAGAGCGACCCGGAGGCCGGCTACCGCCCGACCGGTTACATGCAGGCCTGGTTCAACGCCATGGTGTGGACCGAAGTGGTCAAACGTACCCTGGATGACGGCAAAGAGCTGACGGCAGAGAATATGGCGGCTTCCCTGGCGTCTATCGAGGACTGGGACACCGGCGGCATCATCGGCATTCCGGTGACGGTGAAGGATATGTCGTTCCCGGTTGGTCGCATCTGGCGGGTGAATGCCGAGAAGGGCCGCTATGAGCCGGTGTCGGACTGGATCCACCTCGACTGAGGGGCGGTATGGAAGCTTTACTGGAAATCGATAACATCGAGGTGGTTTACAACAAGTCGGTGCAGGTCCTCCGGGGCCTGTCACTGCGGGTGCCGGAGGGTGCCATCGTGGCACTCCTGGGCTCCAACGGGGCCGGAAAATCCACCACGCTGAAAAGTGTTTCCGGCCTGCTGAGCCTGGAAGACGGCGAAGTGACCGCCGGGGAGGTGCGGTTTCGGGGCAGGAATGTCAAGGGCACACCGCCCGAGCAACTGGTACGTAGCGGCTTGTTCCATGTGATGGAAGGCCGTCGGGTGTTTGAAGACCTCACGGTGGAGGAGAACCTGATTGCCGCCACCTACGCGCTCAGTGGCCACAAACCCTCCCTGAGCGACAGCTACGAGCTGGTCTACAACTACTTTCCTCGGCTGAAAGAGCGTCGTAAACAGCTGGCGGGATACCTGTCCGGCGGTGAACAGCAGATGCTGGCCCTTGGCCGCGCCCTGATTGCCCAGCCCGGCCTGATCATGCTGGATGAACCTTCGCTGGGACTGGCGCCGTTGCTGGTGGAGGAGATTTTCACCATCGTGGCGCGGATCAACCGGGAGCAGGGCACCGCCATTTTACTGGTGGAGCAGAATGCCGCCGTGTCTCTGGCGATTGCGTCCTACGGCTACATCATGGAGAACGGCAAGATTGTGATTGATGGCCCGGCGGACAAGCTCACCGCCAATGAGGATGTCCGGGAGTTTTACCTGGGGGTGGGTGGCAAGGAAGGCAAGGCCCGCAGTTACCGGGATATCAAGCATTACAAACGCCGTAAACGGTGGCTTTCATGACAACACCTTCCGTTCCTGAACTTACTCTCACGCAAATGTTGCGGGCCCATGCCAAAGACCGGCCTGATGCATTGGCCCTGCGCCAGAAAGACTTCGGTATCTGGAAGGCCTATACCTGGCAGGATTACTATCAGCGTGCGCGCCACTTCGGGCTGGGGCTGCGCGCACTGGGCCTGGAGGAAGGCAGCCATGTGGCTATCATCTCGGAAAATCGGGTGGAATGGGTGATCGCCCAGATGGGCATCGGCCTGGTTCGGGGCATCTGCGTGGGTGTGTACCCGACCAGCCCCTGGAGCGAGGTGGCCTATGTGCTCGAGCACAGCGATGCCGAGTTTGTGGTCTGCGAGGATCAGGAACAGACCGACAAGGTGCTGGAAGCCTGGCCGGATCTGCCCAAGCTGAAGCACTGCATTGCCATCGATATGAAGGGCCTGCGCTATTATCCCGCGCCGCCTGCGGCGTTCGACGATATCGAAGCCCGGGGAAGGGAATACGAAGAGGCCCACCCTGGGCTGGTGGATGGCATGCTGGACGGCCAGCAGATGGACGACACCGCCCTGATGATCTACACCTCCGGCTCCACTGGCCGACCGAAAGGGGCCATGATCAGTTGGGGCAATCTCCACGCCGCGGCGCCCGGGCTGATTGAGCTGCTGCAGGCCGATGAACATGGCTCCAGCCTGTCCTATCTGCCGCTGTGCCATGTGGCCGAACAGGCGTTTACCAACATTGCGCCGGTGTACGTGGGCAGTACCGTCAGCTTCGGTGAAAGCCTGCGGACCATTCAGGAGGATTTGCGGGAAATTGCGCCAACGTTTTTTCTGGGCGTGCCCCGGATCTGGGAGAAACTGCATTCCGCCATCTACATCAAAATTCAGGAGACCGGTCGCTTCCGGCAGGGGCTATTCCACTGGGCCACCCGGGTGTGTTCGCCGATGGCCACCAAGCCCAGGGGTCAGTGGAGTCTGAAAGAAAAGTGTCTGTACGGCATCAGTTATGTTCTGGTGCTACGGGCGCTACAGAATTTTATCGGCCTGCGCCGTTGCACCATCGCACTCACCGGAGCCGCCCCCATTTCCACCGGTATTCTGGAATTCTTCCGGACGATCGGTGTCCCCCTGGTGGAGGTCTATGGCCAGACCGAAAGCACCGGTGTTGCCACGGCCCAGCCGGGTAACGATGTGCATCTGGGCACCGTGGGGGTGGCTATTGCCGGTGTCGAAGTGACGCTCGGCGAGCACAACGAAATCATCATGCGTGGCGGCAGTATGTTCAGGGGCTATTACAAGAACGAGGAGGCGACCGCTTCAACCCTGGTCGATGGCTGGCTGCATACCGGCGATGTGGGCGAATGGCGGGACGGCCAGCTCAAGATTGTCGACCGGCTCAAGGACATCATGATTACCGCGGGCGGCAAAAACCTGTCGCCAACGGAGATTGAGAACACCCTCAAGGCCAGCCCGTATATCAAGGAATGCATTGTGATTGGCGAGGCCCGGAAGTACGTTTCCGCGTTGATCCAGATCGATTTCGAGACGGTGGCCAAGTGGGCCGAGCAGGAGCGGCTTGCCTATACCACCTTCCGGAGCCTGACCGAACAGGCGCGGGTGAACGACCTGATCCAGGCCGAAGTGAACAAGGGTAATGAACAGCTGCCCCAGGTGGCGCAGATCAAACGTTTCCACCTGCTCACCAAGGAGCTGGACCACGACGACGATGAAGTAACCGCCACCATGAAGGTACGCCGGAGCAATATCCAGCAGAAGTATGGTGACGTTATAGAGTCACTGTACGGGTGAGGCCACACGACACTAGCGGCTGTTTTCCAACTTCCGGATGGCGCTCTGTAGCTGTTTGCAGGTCAACTCAAGGTGCCTGGACACCAAGTGCATCTGAATCAGTGACTCGGCATGCCGGGCGAAGCTTTCCAGCAGGGCCGCCTGCGAGGCGCCGAAGGGGCGGCTGCGCCTGTCGATGATACAGACGGTGCCGAGGTCCACGGTCTCCGAAAACACATCGATCCGGATCGGGGCGCCGGCGTAGAAACGGATATGCGGTTCACCGGTGACCAGGGGGTTGTCCGCAAAGCGCTTGTCCGTAAGTGCGTCCTGCACGAGCAGGGTGTCATCGTGATAGATTGCATGGCCGCAGAACGAAATATCCCGGCCCGTTTCGCACACATCCAGGCCGTGACTGGATTTGAACCATTGCCGGTGTTCGTCCACCAGGGTCAGGGCACAGATGGGTACATCAAAGGCGAGCCTGGCCGTCTCCGTCAGCGAATCGAAAACCTCTTCCCGCCCCGAGTCCAAAAGCTCCGTGGCCTTCAGGGCCTGCAGGCGTAGCGCTTCGTTGGCTGGCGTTCGTGGTGGTTGCACGGTATCGCACCTGTCTGACCTTACCTAAGGTTAACAATAGCACCATAATACGATCCAGCGTTCTGATGAATTTCAGACAAAAAAAGGCCTGCGCTCAGGCAGACCCAGTCAGGCAAAGCAACCTGTAACCCGGTTCAGAATTTTACCCGCATCCCGGTGGTAACAATGGTGATGTCCTCGTACTCGGGGTTGTAGCAGGTTCGTCCCGATGTAGTGCACCATTCGGCGCGCTCGAAACTGTGTATCTTGGCGCCACCGTAGACGTCGAACATGTCGGTGGGGCTCCAGACGTAGCCAACCCCGATTACGGACCCTTTTTCGTCTTCCTTGTTACGATTTCGGGTCTCGCCGTAATGAATGTCGAACGCATGCTGGCGATTGGGGCGATAGCCCAGCTTGACGTAGCGGAACTGTCCGAGCTCTGAGTTTGTGGCATCGAAGGTGTCCGTTGCCTGCTCTTCGGTCAGGTCCTGGGCCTGGTTAACCGCCGCCAGTGTCAGGTTCAGCCCGGTATCACTGTGAAAGTAAGAGACCGAACCACCGTAGATGATGACGGCCTCGCCGTCCGGGCCGCCCGGGTCTTCACTGTTCTGAGTCGCATGGGAGTAGCCTGCGCCAATCAGCATGCGACCGCCCGGCACCCGAAGGCCGGATTTGATGCCCAGTTGCAGGACGGAACTGTTCCCGCTGTCGCCGTCATGGCCGGCGCTGACAGACACGATGGCCGGGCCGATGCGGGGGCTGTCGTAGCGGATTCGGTTGTGACGACCTTCAAAGTTGTAGTCACGAATACTGCCGGAAATGGACGACTCGTTCTGCGCGGGATTGGCCAGGTCGAACGGTTCATTGCCAGTGAAGTTGCCGCTGCTGTCAAAGGTACGCTTGAAAGAGGAGGGCTTTAACTTGTAACGGAGGCTGCCGCCGATCAGGTTCGGATTACGGAAACTGATGACGCCAGTCCCCGAATAATCCCGGCGACCGGCATTGTAGGCCGCACCTTCGCCCAGACCGAGTGTCAGTTTGCCGTAAGGCGTATCCACAAAGGCGTCGGTAACACGCTCATCGACCTCCGGATCGATGTTCTTGGCCGTCGGATCCACGTCGTTCGACGCGTTGGAAAACACGCCCACCTCGATGAGTGCGCCGGCTGTCCAGCCTTCAAACAGCCTCTGGGTGCCACCGATGCTGAAGCGCGTCGGGCTGTTTCTGTTATCGACATGATAGAACTCGGTGTCTGACCCCACGCCCAGGTTGTTGGCACTGTAACCATCCTTGGCGTACATGATAGCGCGGTTAACCTGGCCACCGACCTCAACTTCCAGCGCCGATGCGGGGAGTGCCGTCAGGCCGGCAACGCCAGCCGCCAGCAGCGATTTGAAACACCTCATATTGCCTCCGGTTTCTTGTTTTGTAAGGTTTCATCCACAGAGTCCACCTGTTTGTATTCGGCCAGTTCGAGACAGGTCGTTGTTGGCAGTCTGGTCTCATGGCGCTTTCCACGCTTACTTTATCGGCTACTATTGATACCTATGTAAATTGAAAACATTAGATAGGTATATGCGTTTTCTGCATGTAAGTGAGGTAGGTCAATGAATATCAAAAAGTTGAAGTGTTTTCGCGCGGTCGTGATTCATGGCTCCCTGGTGGCGGCGGCCGATGTCATGAACCTGAGCCAGCCCGCCACGAGCCGGTTGATCTCCACCCTGGAGAACGAACTGAAGCTGAAACTGTTCAAACGGGAGAGGCGCCGCCTGGTGCTGACGCCGGAGGGTAAGGAGTTTTACCGGGAAACCGAGAAAATCCTGTCGAACCTGGATGACCTGCCCCGCATCGTGCAGGAGATCAAGGCGGGTGGCACCCGAACTCTGCGCATTGTGGCCCTTGCCCGGCTGGCGAATAGCCTGGTGTCGCCCGCGCTGGCCCGGTTTGTCCGCGAGCACCCGGACCAGCGTTTCAGCGTGGACGTGCGGGGGCATCGGGATATCGAGCAATGGGTGGCTGGCCGCCACTACGATATTGCGGTGGCACTGACCAAACCCTGCAACCATCCATCCGTTATTCAGCGCCCCTTCTTTGATACTGACGCCATGGTCATGATTCCGCGCGGGCATCCCCTGGAGGCCCTGGCAACTGTCTCGCCGGCCCAGATGGCGGAACACGACATTATTGCCCTGGCGCCCGGGTTACGCCCCCGTTTCCAGATGGAAGAAATCTTTCAGGCGGCCGGTGTCGGCCTCGACTGCAAGATAGAAACCACATCCAGCGTGCTGGCGTGCCAGATGGTAGTGGAGGGGCTGGGGGTAACCATTATTGATCGCCTGGCGGCGCTGGCGGTGGACCCGTCACGGTTCTGCCTGCGCCCGTTGAGCCCGAATTACCGGCTGCAGTTTGTGTTGCTGTTTCCGCCGGGCTTTGAGGAAACACCAGCCACCACCAGCCTGGTTCGGTGCCTGAAGGATGAGGTGATGTCTGCCCTCGGTGAGCATGCGATCCTGACGGACGGGGAACCCGGCAATGCCGGGGTGATGTGACGCTGTTTTTAGATGCATTAATTGCATATAAATATGACTTATATTCAATTTTAAAATCAATCGTGCCTGCCTAGACTGATTTCCAAGCCCTGATCTGAACACGAACCAAACAACTATCAAATGCTCCAATAATGACAACAGGAGGAGACATGTGGATCTGGCCCCCGGTGCCCGTCGGCATTTGCCTTTCCGGCTTGCTTGCCTTGTGCGCGCTGCCCTTTAACGCCAGTGCAGGCCCGGAAGACGACACGCTGGTGGTCGCCTTCTCCAAGCCACTGACCACGGTTGACCGGCTGTATTCCATTCAGCGCGAGGGGTTGATCCTTTCCCGGCTGACGGACGACGGCCTGTTTTTTGTGGATACGGACACCCTTGAATTTGTCCCCCTGGCCGCGTCTGGCTATGAATGGGTATCCGACACCGAGCTGGACGTCACCGTCCGCGATGACGTGGTGTTTCACGATGGCAGCCCGCTGACCGCAGACGATGTGGTCTACACCTTCGAGTGGGTGATTAATGAAGACTCCGACACCAGCCGTGGGCCGGTTATCCGCAGTTGGCTGGAAGGTGTTGAAAAGCTGGGCCCGCGCAAGGTCCGTTTTAATCTGAAATTGCCGTATCCCATGGCTTTGCGGGACATGGCCATCAGCATTCCCTTGCGCAAACAGGGCACTTATCACAACGCGAAGGGTGGAGCCGACGAACAGCCGCTGAACGGTATCGGGCCGTATCGGGTTGTCGAGTTCAGTGCCGGGCGCGAGATTGTGCTCGAGCGGTTCGAGGACTATTACCAGGCCAGTCCCAAGGCTCACCCGGATATCGGGCGTATGGTGTTCCGGGTCATCCCGGACCAGGGCACGCAGCAGGCCGAACTGCTCAGTGGCGGCATTGACCTGATGATGGATGTGCCGCCGGATGTTGCCGACAACGTCAGCCATCTGCCCGGGGTTGAACGCCTGGAAGGCAACGATATCCGTATTGGCTACATCACCCTGGATGCGGCCGGTTATTCCGACCCTGACACACCGTTCACCAAACTGAAGGTGCGCCAGGCGATCAACCACGCCATCAATCGTGAGGAAATCACCCGGTATCTGGTGCGTGGCAGTGCCGAGGTTGTGCACTTTGCCTGCCATCCGCGCCAGTTTGGTTGCAATGGCGACGGCCCCTACTACCCCTACAACCCGGAAAAGGCGAGGGCACTGCTGGCGGAAGCGGGCTATCCGCAGGGCTTTTCCTTCGACCTGTGGGCCTACCGGGAGAAAATCATCGCCGAGGCCATCGTTAATGACCTGCGAGCCGTCGGCCTTGAGGCGAACCTGCGCTATGTGAAACTCAATGTGTTCTCGAAAGTGCGTAACGACCAGGACATGGAAGCCTTCTTCGCCTCCTACGGCAGCGGTGGAACCGCCGACGCCTCGGCCAGCACCGGCGTTCACTTCGCTGCCGATTCCGCCCGGAATTATACCGGCGACGAAACCCTGGCGGAAACCGTGCTGGCCGCCGAGAGAACCATTGATCCCGCCAAACGTAAGTCGCTGTATCGCAAGGCACTGAACCGGATTGCGGAGCAGGCTTACTGGGTGCCGATGTTCTCCTATAGCCAGAACTATCTGCTGTCGCCGGCGCTGAATTTCACGGTGCCAAAGGACGGGGTTCCCCGCCTGTGGCAGGCAAGCTGGAGGAAACAGCCATGATCAACTATGTCCTGCGGCGAGCCCTGATGGCCCTGCTCGTTGCGTTTGTTGTCTCCTTCGGCACCTTTGCCCTGTTTCACTTTGCCACTGACCCGGCGCAAACCATCGCTGGCGAGGATGCGCCTCAGGAAATGGTCGAAGACATCCGCGAGCAGTACGGCTTTGACCGGCCCCTGTCGGTGCAGTATTTCGAGTGGCTGAGTGGTGTGCTGCAGGGGGATTTCGGCGAGAGCTTTTTCTGGAAACAACCCGTGGTGGAGCTGATTCAGCAGCATGCCGGGGTGACCATTCTGCTGGCCCTGTCATCGCTGATGGTCACCATCCTGATTGCCCTGCCACTGGGGATCAGTGCCGCGCTCCGGCCCAACAGCTGGGTGGACCGGTTCGCGCTCTCGACGGCGGTTTCGGCCCAGGCCATTCCCAATTTCTGGCTGGGCCTGATGCTGATCATTCTGTTTGCCGTCATGTTTCCGATCTTTCCGGTTTCCGGGGACGCCACCTGGCAACACTATGTTCTGCCGGCGCTGGTGCTGGGGGCCAGCTCGGTGCCGGCCGTCATGCGCCTGACCCGCACCGGGCTGCTGGATGTGTTGTCGTCGGACTACATCCGTACGGCCCGTGCCAAGGGATTCACGGGTTACCGGCTGATTCTTCAGCAGGCCATGCGCAACGCGCTGCTGCCCATTGTCAGCGTGCTGGCGGTGCAGCTTGGCAACAAGCTCGGCGGCTCGGTGGTGACCGAATCGGTGTTCAGCATGAACGGATTGGGCCGACTGGCGGTGGAGTCCATCTTCAATTCGGATATCCCCACGGTGCAGTCCTTGATCCTGATATTCGTGTTGACCTTTGTATTGCTCACGCTGGCGGCTGACCTGATCAACGCCTGGCTTGATCCTCGGATCCGGATGGGGTGAATGATGATAACAAGACAAACCGTAAGTGATGCCAGCATCGCCTCCGTTGAAACGCCGCCCGAGCTTGAGGACGGCGGCCTGGGACTGAGCCCGACCATGGCGGCCCTGAAACGGGCCCGCCAACACCACGGGCTGAAGATTGGCTTCGGGATCCTGCTGGTGATGGCCATATTCGCACTGTTTGCTCCCTGGCTCGCACCACACGACCCCTACGCGCAGAATCTGTCCTTGCGCATGCTGCCGCCGGTCTGGGTTGAAGGTGGTAGTTGGGAATACTTGCTGGGCACCGACCACCTGGGCCGGGATTACCTCAGCCGTCTGATCCACGGCGCCCGTATTTCCATGGCCATCGGCCTGGGCGCCGCGTCCATTGGTGCGGTTATCGGCGTTACTCTTGGGCTGATTGCCGGCTATTTCGGGGGCTGGATCGATCAGGCGGTCAATTTCCTGGTGACCTGCCAACTGGCGGTGCCGAGCCTGTTGCTGATCATGGCGCTGGTGTTCGTGATCGGCCAGTCCATCACGGTGGTGATTTTTGTCATTGGCGCCACCCACTGGGTGTTCTATCTGGTGGTTACCCGCTCCGCCACACTCCGATTGCGCGAGCTGGACTTCGTCGCGGCAGCCCAGGCCATGGGTTGCAGCAAGTTCCAGATCGCGGTGCGCGAAGTGCTGCCGAACCTGACCAACCAGATCATGGTGATTTTTACCCTGGAAGTGGCCGTCGCCATCCTGAACGAAGCCACCCTGTCGTTCCTCGGGCTGGGCATTCCGTCGCCCCTTCCGTCCTGGGGGCTGATGATTGCCGAAGGCAAGACCGCCATGTTCTTCCAGCCCTGGCTGGTGATCCTGCCCGGTATCACCCTGTTCATTCTCGTGATTGCCATCAACCTGCTGGGGGATGGAGTCCGTGATGTCACCGTCACCAACCGGAGGAACTGATATGACCACGGCATCCATCCTGGATATCCGGGACCTGTCCGTCGAGATTCCCACCGACTCCGCCACCCTGAAAGCGGTGAGGGGCATCAGCCTGGACCTGAAGCGTGGCGAGACCCTGGGTATTGTGGGGGAGTCCGGTTCCGGCAAGTCCATGACTGCACTGGCGATCATGAACCTGTTGCCGCCCTCCGCCAGACGCGCTGCCGCCTGCATCAACTTTGACGGCAGCGACCTGGCCCATTCGGGCGAGCGGGAGTTGGCCACCAAGGTGCGCGGCCAGCGGATTGGCATGATCTTCCAGGAACCCATGACCAGCCTGAATCCGGTCTATTCCATCGGGCGTCAACTGACCGAGACCATGACTATTCACCGGAAGGTGTCCCGGGCCGAGGCCGAGCAGCGTGCGATCCAGTTGCTGGAGAAAGTGGGCCTGCCCGATCCTGCCAGTCGCTTGAAACAGTACCCCCATGAACTCTCGGGTGGTCAGCGCCAGCGGGTGATGATCGCCATGGCACTGATGAACAAACCGGAATTGCTGATTGCCGACGAGCCCACCACTGCCCTGGATGTGACCATTCAGGCACAGATTCTCTACCTGCTGCAGGACCTGCAGAAAGAGCTGGGCATGTCGATGATCCTGATCACCCATGATCTGGGTGTGGTGTCCCGCTCGGCGGACAAAATTGCTGTTATGTATGCCGGCGATATCGTGGAAACCGGAACGGCCGAAGAGGTGCTCAGGGATCCCCGGCATCCCTACACCCAGGGGCTGCTCGAGTGTGTGCCGGGCTATCGTGGCGATGCCGCACGCCGTCTCGGCTCGATTCCGGGCATCGTTCCGGCCATGACCGGCACCCTGCAGGGCTGCGCCTTTGCCTCCCGCTGCCCCCGGGCGGTGGACGCCTGCAGAACCGAGGTGCCGCCCGGAAAGCCACTCGGGCCGGGCCGGGTGTACGTCTGCCACGACCCGGAGGCCACACGGAACCGGGCCAACACCGGTGCGGGAACGGCTGCCAACGAGCTTGCGGTCGATCTTCCCAAGACGCCTGGCGCAAACGTCCTCTCGGTCGACAGCGTCAGTTGTACCTTTCAGGTGCGTCGTGGGCTGTTTGGCAAGCGCAAGTCGCTGCGGGCGCTGGACAATGTAAGTCTGGATATCCGCAAGGGCGAGGTGCTGGCGCTGGTGGGTGAGTCCGGGTGCGGAAAATCCACCCTGTCACGAACCATTATGGGGTTGCAGCAGCCGGATACCGGGTCCGTCACTCTGGGCGCGCACGAGATTGGCGCTCTGCCTGCCGGACAGCGTGCGCGCATGATCCAGCCCATTTTTCAGGACCCGTATTCATCACTGAACCCCCGCAAGACCATCGGTGACATCATCGGACGGCCTCTGGTGGTCAACCGCATCGGCACCAGGCCCGAGCAGCTTGCCAAGGTCCACCAAATGATGGAGCACGTGGGCCTGCCCCGGCGGGTGTTCAACAGCTACCCGGACCAGCTTTCCGGCGGACAGCGACAGCGCGCGGCCATTGGCCGGGCCCTGATCATGGATCCGGAGATTGTGATCTGCGACGAGCCGACGTCCGCGCTGGATGTCTCGGTGCAGGCACAGATCCTCAACCTGCTGCTCGACCTGCGGGACGAGCTGGACCTGACTTATCTGTTCGTCACCCACGACCTCTCTGTCGTCCGGCACATGGCGGATCGAGTGGCGGTGATGTACCTGGGCGAGATTGTGGAGTGCGGGCCGCGAGACCAGGTGCTGTCCAATCCGAAGCACCCGTACACCGCCGCCTTGCTGGATTCGGCGCTGACCATCTCACCGGACCTCAGGGTGCCGGCGCCGGGGCTGTCCGGGGAGTTTCCCAACCCGATGAGTCGGCCGTCTGGCTGCCCGTTCCACCCCCGCTGCCCGGTCGCGGAATCACGGTGCCGGGAAGAGATTCCCTCACCGGAAATCATTGAGACCACCCTGGTGAAGTGCTGGAAGGCACGGACGTTCAGCCATCCGCCAAAACACTCATGAACAACAACCTGAAGGAATCATGCGCCATGAAGATGATTGCCATGTTTTTAGCCGCGCTTGTCTCACTGCTGGCGGGCTGTCAGACCGTGACGACGGAGCCTGTCGCCTACTCCGAAGACAGTGAATCCAACCTTTTCGACCCGGAGACCTTCGAGCGCTATGGCTCGATTGTGGTGGCGGCCGGTACACCGGAAAAGCCGGTGGACATGCGGCTTTGGTACACCCGCCCGGACAAACTGACAGCCAATACCCCGGTGGTTCTGGTGATGCACGGCGGGCGCCGCGATGCCGATGTCTACCGGGATTTCTGGGGTGCCTATGCCAGTGAATACAACGTGCTGATTGTGGCCCCGGAGATATCAGAGGAGGACTTCCCGACGGGCTGGGGCTACCAGACTGGTAACTGGGTAACGCCGGACTCCTCCTCGGTGGACGCCACAAAGGGGCACCGTCATCCGCCTGAGCAGTCGTCCTTTGCGGCGGTGGAGCGGGCGTTCGACAAGTTGCGGGAGGCCTTCGCCCTCGAGGACAACGAATACGACATCTGGGGCCATGGCAGTGGCGCCCAGTTCGTCACCCGCATGGTGATGCTGTATCCCCAGGCACGGATTGGCACCGCTGTGGCAGCCAACTCCGGTACCTATACCTTTCCGGACTGGAGCCTGCCGCTGCGCTACGGACTCAAGAACACAGGCATTGACGAAGAGGATCTCAAACCTGCCTACGCCCACCATCTGGTGATCATGCTGGGGACCGCTGACAACGACCCCTCTCATCGGCTGCTGAGCAAACTGGATATCGCCATTGCCCAGGGAGCGCATCGTCTGGAAAAGGGCAAAAATTTCTACGCCGCGAACAAGGCCAAGGCGGAGGAACTGGGTACAGAATTCAACTGGGAACTGGAAACCGTCTATGGCATCGGCCACAGCGGTCAGGCGATGTCGGTAGCCGGCGCCCGCTACTTGCTGGCAGGCGAGAAGGAACGGGCGCTGTTTCCATTGGATGACGATTCCGACAGCGAAGAAAGCGGTGAATCACGGGAAAAGAACGAGTTACTCCAGGGCTCCGGAGCGGAAGACGATCCGTTTGCGGACATGGACTGATTGTTCCAGTACACGCGACACAGAGTGAGTTCCCACATGAACGATGCACGCAGTCAAACATCGGCTCCGCGATTCGGGGCTAACCTGGGCCACGGTTGGGTCAGCTTTCTTCAAAGCGGCACTGGCGAACCTGTCCTCTTTCTCCATGGCCTGAATGGCAATGCCTCCAGCTGGCAGGACCAGCTCAGTGAACTTGCGTCGGGCATGAATATGGTTGCCTGGGATGCGCCCGGCTATGGTAAGTCGGACGCGGCGGGCAATACCGTCGAAGCCCTTGCCCGAGTAGCGATTGCGTTCGCCAGACGGGTGTGGCGGGGCCCCATTAACGTGGTTGGTCACTCCATGGGTGGGTTGGTGGCCATGAAGATGGCGGTGCTCGAACCGCAACTGGTCAAGCGCCTGGTGCTGTCCTGCACCCACCCCGGGCATGGCCTGGGGCCGAGTGGTGGTGCCAACGAGCGATACCGGCGCCGCTTGGAGGAACTCCGGGACCTTCCGCCAGCGGTATACGGCGAACGCCGGGCAAAAGGCATGCTGCCGGAAGGCACCGACGAGCATATCTTCAGAAAAGTGGCCCAGATTGCTGCCGAGTCCCGCTCGGAGGGCGTCGCTAACGCCGCCTGGGCGATTCAGACCGAAGATCTGCAGCCAGAGCTGCCCCGGATTCAGGCACCCACACTGGTGATCACCTGCGACCAGGATAAGGTGGCGCCGCTGGCCAAGGCACAACCACTTCTGGATCGCATACCGGATGTGCGGCACGTGGAACTGACGGGCCTGGGGCACGCGCCATACATAGAGGATGCGCGGCGGTTCAATACGGTAATAGCGGGGTTTCTACTGGAGGAATAACGAACCGCGGAGAAGCGTGAGCCTGCCATCCAGCCATCGGGAATGGGCTGACCTGTTTCAGACACCGGGGCGAATCCCGGTGCATCGACTGAAGGTGTACACGCACAGAATGAAAATACCCATCAGTTGCAGTGATCCCGAGTTTTATTCTCAGACAGTCACGCCGGCCAGCCGCTTCAGGATAAACTGCTCCAGCGCCTGGGCGGCGGGTGACAGCGACCGGTGAGCGGGTTTAATAATGCCGATCTGCCGCACGAGTCGTGGCTCGCTCAGGGGGATGAATCGCAACGTACGGTTGTCCATGGGAAAGGCCAGTCGGGGCAGGGTGGTAATGCCACTGCCCGCCTCCAGCATGGCGAGCAGGGAAATCATGTTGGAAATATAGAAATCGTTGTTATCCACCAGGCTGGCGGCCGCGGTGTTCTCCAACAGCCGGGATGTGCCGTTGGCGATAAACCGCTCCCCTCTCAGTTCCTGCCATTTCAGGCTTGGACGGCCTGCCAGCGGGTGGTCCCGGTGCAGCACCACGCCGACGTTGTCCTCGAAAAGATGGGTGTAGCGCAAACGATCATCCGGTGACCAGACACTGCTGATGCCCAGATCCGTCTCCCCGCTGGCCACCATGCGGCAGACGAATTCCGCGTTCTCATCGTGCAGGTTAATATTGATGCTCGGGTATTCGGCTATGAAGGCTGCCAGGAACTCGGGCATCAGCCGGCTGGCAACTGAAGGCACCGTCGCCAGTGTTACCCGTCCCTGATGCCCCTGGGCCATTTGCTGCAGTTCGTTGGCCAGGCGGTCATGCTGTTGAATCAGTTCCCGGAACCTGGGCAGGCAATACTCGCCGTAGGGTGTGAGTTGTCCCTTGTGATTCTTTTCGAACAACGGCTGCCCGAGCCGTTCCTCCAGGTCACGAATCGCCATGGAAAGTGCCGGCTGGCTGCGATGGAGCAGCCGTGCCGCGCCGTGGAAGCTGCCTTCCCCCCACACTGCCAACACGTAACGCAGGGGTTGAATTTTAAGTTCCGGAGTCATGGGTTGTTGTCGCCTCTCTTACGCGGTCAGTATAAGAA
>CBIHLH010000006.1:0-52584 GCA_966210405.1 uncultured Marinobacter sp. | reverse complement strand
CATGGCTCCATTCTCTCAGATGCTGGAGCCTCCTCAAAACCCGGGGCGGTTCAGACCGCTATTTCAGGGACGCTGGCGATTGCCGTAGGTATCCCGCTCGGGGTTATCCTGAGCCGGCCCCGCTTCATCAAGGTTTCTGAGTGGGCCATGCAGGGGCTGAACGTGGGCACCACGATCCCGACCCTGGCGATCCTGGCGTTGTCCATGAGCCTTCTGGGCATCGGCTTCATTCCTTCGGTATTCGGTCTGTTCATCGCCTCGCTGCTGCCGATCGTGCGCAACACCTACACCGGGTTACTGGGGGTTCCCGCGCACCTCAAGGAGTCTGCCTCGGGCATCGGAATGTCTCCTGGACAGATGTTGCTGCGTGTGGAAATTCCAAACGCTGCCTACGTCATTTTCGCAGGTATCCGGACGGCGCTGGCGATTAACGTGGGTACGGTACCACTTGCTTTCCTGATCGGCGGTGGCGGTCTCGGCGAGCTGATCTTCACCGGCATCGACCTGTTCGAAACCGAAATGATGCTGGCCGGGGCCCTCATGACCGCCCTTCTGGCCATCACAGTGGACATCCTGGTAGCCGCCTGCGCGTTCCTGATGGTTCCCCGGGGCGTCAATCCATCCCGTACCTGAGGTCGCATAGAGCGGCCCGGGATTCGAAAACTGGCCACTCCGCGCGGGGTAGCCACAAAACAAGAAGTCACCAGGAGCACTGAAATATGAAAACCCTCAAGAAACTGGCATCCGTAGCCACCCTTGCCATCACCATGACCTTCGGTGGCGTCGCAGCTGCCGAAACTATCGTAGTGGGTGGCAAGAACTTCACCGAGCAGCAACTGCTGACTTCCATGACCGCCCAGTACCTTCGCGCCCAGGGCTACGATGTAGATACCCGGGCCGGCATGGGCAGCGCTGTTCTGCGATCCGCCCAGGAAAATGGCCAGGTGGACGTTTACTGGGAGTACACCGGCACCGGCCTGATTGTTTACAACGACGTCAAGGAAAAGCTTGGCCGGCAGGAAGGTTATGAGAAAGTGCGCGAGCTGGACATGGAAAAAGGGCTGGTCTGGCTGAACCCGTCTGACGCCAACAACACCTACGCCCTGGCCATGCGGGCCGAGGAAGCTAACGACATGGGCATCAAGACCCTGAGTGATATGGCTGCCGCCATCAACGATGGCAAAGAACTGGTCCTGGCGAGTAACGCCGAATGGTACGCACGTGAAGACGGCTTCCGCCCGTTTGCCAAGGCCTACGACTTCAAACTGCCGCGCGACCAGATCAAGCGTATGGACTCAGGGCTGACCTATACTGCGTTGAAAGAAGGTGAAGTGGACCTGGCGTTGGTCTTCGCCACTGACGGACGTATCCCAGCATTTGATTTCGTACTTCTGGAGGACGACCAGAACTTCTTCCCGGACTACGCAATCACACCGGTGGTGCGACAGGAAGTTCTGGAACAGAATCCGGAACTGGACGACCAGCTCAACAAGCTTTCCGGCTTGCTGGATAACGAGGTAATGTCCCGTCTGAACGCCCAGGTGGACGTCGAGAAAGAAGAAATCGAGAAGGTTGCCCGCAACTTCCTTGAGCAGAACGACCTGATCTGACCCCCGAGTCAGACATCGCCCTGTGCGCCCCGACGGTTCACAGGGCTTTTGCCGTTGTATACCCGTCTTTCAATCACCGAGAAGCCGACATGATTACCAACCTGAATGTGGCCGTCGCACAGATCAACAGCCAGTTGCTGGATGTTGAAACCAACCTTGAACGGCACCGCGAATACGCTGAGCAGGCTCGTCAGAGTGGGGCGGAACTACTGCTCTTCCCTGAGCTGTCGCTGACCGGCTACCAGGTCGGGCGTGATGCACCTACCGTTGCCATGCGGAGGGACGATCCGGCCCTGCTCAGCCTCGCCAGGCAGGCAAAAGACATCACACTTGTGGCCGGCTTTGTAGAGCGGGCGCGGGCAGGCGAACTGTACAACGCCATGGCATACCTGCGGGATGGTGAGGTGATTCATGTTCATCGCAAACTCAATTTGCCCACCTATGGCGGCCTGGAAGAAGGCAAGTGGTTCCATTCCGGCAGCCAGATCGGCAACGTGAAAATCCGCGAGCACTGGGAGTCCAGCTGCCTGATCTGTGCGGACCTGTGGAACCCTGCCCTTACCCACTGCGCTTTCCTGAAGCAGCCCGAACTGATGCTGGCACCGATCAATTCTGCTTCCGGTGTTGTCAGTGAGAACTTCTCTAACGAGGACAACTGGAAGACCAATGTCAGCTTTTACGCCATGATCTACGGCACGCCGATGGTGATGGCCAACCGCTATGGACACGAGAAAGATCTCTGGTTCTGGGGCGGCAGCTGTATCCTCGGTCCAAAGGGAGAAATCCTCGCATCTGCAGAAGACCGGGAGTGTCTTATTCAGGCAGAGCTGAATCAGGAGTCCATCGACCGCGCCCGCTTCGAGATGCCGACGGTGCGGGATTCCAACACCCGTCTGATCCGACGTCTGCTCGACGATCAGTACTGAGTTCCAAGGCATAAAAAAGGGCGGCCATGGCCGCCCGAAGAACATCTTCATCAACGCTTCAATCATCAAATCCATACAGGCGGGCGGGATTGGATACGAGGATTCGTTTTCGCGTCTCCTCGTCCGGTACCCAGACGGCCAGGTCTTCCAGCAGGTCGGTATCATCCGGCATCAGCCCCGAGAAATGAGGGTGGGGCCAGTCCGACCCCCAGACACATCGGTTGGCATTAGCAGCCACCAATGCGCGGGCGATTTCTTCGACATCCGGATAGGGATACTCGCCCTGCAAAGTGACCCGATAGCTGCCAGAGAGTTTCACCCAGGCCCTGTTGTCTGCCAACAACCGGAGCAGCTTACGGAAGCCCGATTGGCCGGTGCCCAGGGTCGCGGGCATATGCCCCATATGGTCAAAAACCACAGGAACCGGCAGCTCCGCAACACGATCCATAATGTCGTCACAGTCAGAGACGTTGATCAGGAACTGAAGGTGCCAGCCCAGATCTGCAATCCGATCCGCCAGCCCCAGAACGTCATTCCATTGCAGGCCACCCCGAAACAACAGGTTCATCCGAACACCCCGGAATCCGGCCTCATGGAGTTCCTCAAGCTCAGTGCTGGAGACTCCCGGGGCGACCACACACACGCCGCGATAGTCATATCCCCACTCCCTGAGGTGCCGGAGTGCCTGCAGGTGAAGGCTGTTATCGGTGCCGTAGACACTTGGCTGTACCAGGACCCCCCGCTCGATACCCAGCATCTGATGCAGCTCGAGATACTGTTCCAGAGACGCCTCTGGCGGCGTATAGGTGCGGTTAGGGGTAAAGGGGAAGTCCTCGTGGCGGCCAAAGACATGAGCGTGGGTGTCACAGCTCTTTGCCGGAACCGCCACTTCCGGCCGGCGCACCACCGTGCGGGCTGCCTCACAGAAGGGAATCTCAGAACTCATAGTCGGTCACTCGAAGTGAAAACGGCGGCCAGAGGCCGCCGCAAGGGAGCTATCAGAATGTGGAAGTGATCCAGTCGGCGATCTTGCCGGCAAAGGTCTGGAACTTCGGATTCTCGTCCAGCATCCACTCTGTATGGCCACCGCCCTCAAGCAGGAAGAGCTCCTTTGGACCCGGGTAGCGGGCATAAAGAGAGCGAGCTTCGGTCACCGGGTGCAGGTCGTTCTCGGCCCCGTGGGCGATCAGCAGCGGGATCTGAGCGAAGCGTTCATCGAGGTGCGCTTCCGGGCAGAAGCTGATCAGCGAATCTGCAAAATCGAACGTGGAAGTCACACCATAACCGGGTGCCTTGACCAGCTCGGTATAAACGTACTCGCGGCTAACCGGATCCAGAGGATAAATCTCGAACGGGTCAATACCCTGGGCCTCTCCGCCTTTAGCCAGACGCAGACGCTCGTTGGCCATAAAAGCGCGGAACTGCTTCCAGCCATGCTCACCGCGCAAAGCTTTCTGAACACGCACAGCGTCGTAGAAACCGTTCATCGCGATCAGACCGTCAACCTGGTCCTCACAGACGCGGAAGGCGTCCAGCACAAGGCCGCCGCCCATGCCCCAGCCAGCCAGGACAACTTTGCGTTTTTCTTCTTTTGCGCGCTCGGCAACTATCGCCACCGCATTGGCGATATCACGAACCTGCTCTTCAATGAGGACATGCTCACGCTCACCCTCCGACTCGCCAAAGCCGCGGTAGTCAAAGCCGAATACCGTGAAGCCCTTTTGGGTCAGGAAGCGGGCATAACGCTCTGGGTGGATGTTTTTCTGGCCGGTGAAGCCGGAGCAAACGATGACGATGGGCAGACGCGGGTCGTCATGCTCCTCATTCTTAAAGAAGGCGCCGTCGAGGGTGAGCTTGTCACTCTGGAATTTCACTTTTTGTTCGATCATGTCGGGTTCCTGCCAATGGGCGTTGTTGTTAACGACTACGGGTCCCATCATCAGAAAATCCGGATCGACAAAAATTTAATAAAACGCCATCATGCACTACAAAAGCGACATTCCGTTCAGGCAGCCCAATGACAGAACCGGAAACCCGGAAAATCGGCTTTCTCGCCATTCCACAGTTCTCCATGCTTTCGTTCGTCGCGGCAATGGAACCCCTGCGTGCGGCCAATCGCCTGAGCGAGCAGCCGCTGTACGAATGGCACATCTTTTCCCAGGACAACCAGCCCGTGGCTGCCAGCAACGGCTTGCCAATCAGTCCAGACCGGCGATTTAATGAAACCAGTGATATCGATCTGATGATCGTGGTGGCCGGTATCGGCACCACCGTTATCTGGGACAAAAAGCTGTTTGAATGGCTGCGTCAGCTCTCACGCCGTGGGGTGGCGCTAGGTGCCACCTCCACCGGTTCTCTCCTGCTGGCCCGCGCCCGACTCCTCTCCAATCACCGCTGCACCATTCATTGGGAAAACAAGGAAAGCTTTGAGGAGGAGTTTCCCGAACTCAACATGACCGGGGAACTGTATGAGATCGATGGCAACATCATGACCTGCTCAGGCGGCCTGGCCAGCCTCGATATGATGTGCCACAAGATCGCTCTGGAGCATGGGGCGGATCTGGCCATGGGGTGCGCGGAGCAGTTCATCCATCCACAGATCCGACCGGCCAATGACAAACAGCGGATGGAACTCCAGTTCCGGCATAACACCAATCATCCGCGCCTGCTCAAGGTCATCCAGTTGATGCAAAACCACACCGAGGAGGTCCTGAACCTCACGGAAATCGGCGAGAAAGTCGGCCTGTCGACACGCCAGATGGAACGGCTGTTTCGAACGCACCTGCAGACCACACCCAACGCCTTTTACATGCAATTGCGCCTGGAGCGGGGGAAACACCTGTTGCTTCAGTCCACCATGAGCATTACCCAAATCGCCACCGCCTGTGGCTTTAACTCGACTTCCTATTTTACCCGTTGCTATACCAAGGGCTTCGGGCTGACACCCCGGGAGCAGAGGCAGAAACGGGAGCAGGGCTGA
Organism: uncultured Marinobacter sp.; assembly: GCA_966210405.1. Lineage (GTDB taxonomy): Bacteria > Pseudomonadota > Gammaproteobacteria > Pseudomonadales > Oleiphilaceae > Marinobacter. The sequence continues at coordinate 47,068 of CBIHLH010000006.1, read as the reverse complement.
ATAGAAGTTGTCGGCTTTATTAAAGCTCATGTCGCATTATTTGCAGTCGACCAGACCGTGAACCTCAATGATGGAGGCACAATAATACCGAGTGCCTTCCATGCCCGACCTGTCAGTACCAAAGAAGATTCTGGAGCTTGATGCCACCGCTCTGCCGACCGAGGTCTATGACCTTGCCCGGACCTGCCTGCTGGACCTGTTGGGCGTGGCAGCAGCTGCAACCAGCACGCCCCTCGCCCGGATAGCTCTTGAGTTTGTACGCAATCAGTACCCGGGCAGACAGGCACTACTGTTCGCGGAGGGTCAGGCCTCAAGTGCCGGATCAGCCCTTTACGGTGGCTGGCTGATTGACGCCCTGGATGCCCACGATGGCCATGTGCTGACCAAGGGCCATGCCGGTGTTGCCATCCTGCCCGGGCTACTCTCTTTACCCGAAACACAGGGCCTGTCGGGACGACGGTTTTTGGGGGAGCTGGCCATCGGCTATGAGATTGCCATTCGCGCCGGTATCAGCCTTCATGGCTCAGCCCGCGACTACCATACCTCCGGTGCGTGGAACTGCCTGGGCGTGGCCGCCGTGACGGCCCGGGTAATGGGAGTGACGCCACAGCAACTGGCGGAGGCCCTCGGCACCGCCGAGTTCTACGGTCCACGCAGCCAGATGATGCGCTGCATAGACCATCCAACCATGCTGAAGGACGGCTCTGGCTGGGGCGCCATGACCGGCATTTCCGCCGCACTTCTGGCCCGGTCTGGCTTTACCGGTGCCCCCGCATTGCTTCTCGAGGAAGCTGATCTCTGGCGGGACCTCGGTACCCATTGGCATTTCCTGAATACTTATTTCAAACGGTACCCGGTGTGCTATTGGGCCCAACCTGCCGTGGAAGCCGCGCTATCACTCCGGGCTTCAATACCCGACATGGACCAGGTCGAGGAAATTCGAGTTACCAGCTTCCATCAGGCGATTCGACTGCATACGTCCCGGCCTCAAAGTACCGAAGAGGCCCAATACAGCCTGCCCTGGGCGGTGGCTTGTGCTTTGCACCGCGGCACGGTGGATCAGCAGTCGGTAACCAATGATCTGGACCACCCCAAGGTCTTGCGGCTGAGCGGAAAAGTCCAGCTTTGCGAATCTGTCGAGTTCTCGGCCTGCTTCCCGGCGCACAGATATGCCACGGTTGCGATCCGACTGAACGATGGCCGGGAACTGGTCAGTGACCGCTTCGAGGCGAGAGGCACGCCGGGCAACCCGATTGCCCAGAGCGAACTGGTCACCAAATTTTACGAACTGGCCGGGCCGGCCCTCGGCCCGGAAGCCCATTGCCTGGAGCGGGCCGTCCACGAACTGTCTGACCAACCGGTGACAGAACTTCTGGCACAACTGACCCAGCCTCCCCCCCACCAGCACCCACAGGAAAGCAGTCTCAGCCATGCTACCGCGACTTGAGCAAATAACACCGACCCAGTCCCGTTACCTCGCGTTCCTCGAGACTCTCAAGAAATCGGGTTTCCGGGGAGAAATGACGCCGGACTATGCAACCAGAACGGTACTGGCGACCGATAACTCCATCTATCAAGTGCTGCCACAGGCGGTGGTTTTCCCGATGGACAAGGCAGATGTCCAGGCACTGGCTCGCCTGGCGGCAACAGCTGATTGGGCCGATATCGTCTTCAGCCCCCGCGGCGGAGGCACGGGCACAAACGGTCAGTCTTTAACAGACGGAATTGTGGTGGACCTGTCCCGTCACATGAACCGGATCCTGGAAATCAACGCCGCTGAAGGTTGGGCGCGGGTCGAAGCGGGAGTCGTGAAGGATCAACTGAATGCAGCCGCGAAAACCCACGGTGTTTTTTTTGCGCCGGAGCTGTCCACCAGCAACCGGGCTACCATCGGTGGCATGATCAATACCGATGCCAGTGGCCAAGGATCGGTCATGTACGGCAAGACCAGGGATCATGTCCTGGAACTGGAAACCGTCCTGTTGGATGGAAGCCTGCTGCAGACCAGCCCCCTCGATGCCGAACAGGAGACAGCCGCAACCGAACAAGCCTCGCTCGCAGGCGATATTTACAGAACCCTCGCGGGTATCTGGGACCGCCGCCGTGACGATATCGAACAGCGCTTTCCCAAGCTGAACCGATGCCTGACCGGTTATGACCTGGCCCACCTCCGCGATCAGGAGGGCCGGCTCAACGCAAACAACATCCTGTGTGGTTCCGAGGGCACGCTGGGGTTTATTGTCGAGGCAAAAATCAATCTGGTGCCGATACCCGATTACCAGGCTCTGGTGGTGGTCCAGTATGACAGTTTCGATGCATCTCTGAGGGATGCCCGTGCCCTGATGGAAGCCGGCCCAGCCTCAATCGAAACCATCGACAGCAAGGTCCTGGAGCTTGCCAGGGGTGACATCATCTGGCACGGCATGGCGCAGTTTTTTCCGAAGACTGCAGACTTCCCAACCCGGGGCGTAAACCTTGTCGAATTTACCGGGGGCGACGAGCAAGAGGTTCGCCGGGCAATAAGGACATTGACTGAGCTGCTGGACGATCCAAAACGGACGCCAATCTGCCACTACGCCGTCGCCTTCGGGGAACAGGCGGTCAGCCAGGTCTGGAAAATGCGTAAGCGGGCCGTGGGTCTGCTGGCCAAAACATCCGGGGAGGCCCGCCCGGTGGCATTCGTTGAGGACACCGCTGTCCCCCCGGAGCATCTCGCGGACTTTATCGGCGAGTTTCGCGCCGTCCTCGACCGCAAGGGGCTGAACTACGGAATGTTCGGCCACGTGGATGCCGGCGTTCTCCATGTTCGCCCGGCCCTCGACCTCAAGGATCCGGAAGCGATCAACGTCGTTCGTTCGGTCACCGAGGAGGTGGTCGAACTGGTGCGAAAATACCATGGTCTGCTCTGGGGTGAGCATGGCAAGGGGTTCCGTTCCGAATTTGCCCCCGGCTTTTTCGGAAACCTTTACCCGGAGTTGCAGGCCGTGAAACGCGCCTTTGATCCCCGCAATCAACTCAACCCAGGTAAGATTGCGACACCCGATGCCCGAATCCCGCTGGTGAAACTGGATGAGCCCGGGCAGCGCGGAGCACTCGACCGCACCATTCCGGTTGCCAGCCGACGCAGCCAGCCGGACGCAATGAACTGCAACGGCAACGGCGCGTGCTACAACTTCGATCCGGACGATGCCATGTGCCCGTCATGGAAAGCGACTCGCGACCGCCGGCATTCCCCAAAGGGTCGCGCCTCCCTCGTCCGGGAGTGGCTCAGGCTGCTCGGCGAGCAAGGTGTGGATACCGAATCGCTAGCGACACAGACAAATTCGACCCCGGCGCTGCGGAGCCTGCCCGTGAGGTTTCGGAATACCTGGGCGCGCAACAGGGGGCAGTACGATTATTCAAATGAAGTCCGGGAAGCGATGGACGGCTGTCTATCCTGCAAATCCTGCTCAGGCCAATGCCCTGTCCAGGTCGACATTCCCGAAGCCCGCGCCCGGTTCATGCATCTGTACCACAGTCGCTACCTGCGCCCCTTCAAGGATCATCTGATCGGAAGGCTGGAACAACTGATTCCTTTCATCGCCAATCCCCTGGCCCGCCCGCTATACAACACCCTCATGCGCTGGGCACCGGTCAAGGCACTGGTCCGGAACATTGGCATGGTGGACAGCCCCCTGCTTGCAACGCAAACACCCATCGCGGCAGCTGCCAGGCTAGGCATTGGTATAGTGAATGATGGGGAGCTGTCAGGCTTAAGCGAGGAGGAGCGGGCCCGGTCACTGATCATCGTTCAGGATGCGTTCACCAGCTACTTCGAGACCGATACGTTCGCCGCCATCCTTGAAACACTACAATATCTCGGCCTGCAGATCTGGTTGCTGCCCTTCCACCCGAATGGCAAACCGCTGCACGTCCATGGATTTCTAAAACAGTTCGAGACCATTGCAGGCAAGCATGCCAGCCTGCTGAATTGCTACGCGAAGTACGACATTCCTCTGGTTGGCATCGACCCTTCAATGACCCTCGCTTTCCGGTCGGAGTACAGAAAGTACGTTGGTACGAAAGTACCCACGGTCATGCTGCTTCAGGAATTCCTTGCCCCCCGGGTCGAGAAGCTTGCTAAAACTCTAGAACTGGAGTCTGGAGGACAAGTCACTCTCATGGGGCATTGTTCAGAGAAGACAAACGCCGTCGGTAGTTTGGATCAATGGCGGCAGGTATTGGAGGCGCTGGGTATCGAACTCAAAATTGAAGCCGCCGGCTGCTGCGGCATGGCAGGTACGTATGGGCATGAAACCCGGAATCTGAAAACGTCCAAAACCATATATGAATTATCCTGGGGACCGAAGATCAGAAAATTGAAGGATCGCAGGGTTATACTTGCCTCCGGATACTCTTGTCGGTCACAGGTTAGACGATTCGATAATGCTGAAGTGAAACATCCACTCGAGTACTTGCGGGACAGGTTTAGAAACAGAGGCGCCAAAGATTCGTAACGGGGTAGAACCCAATGGCACTGAACAGTTCAAAGAATTCAGGCAGTCGTACTGGCTTTGACCAAGGCTCAACTTGGTGACCTTCTGAAGCGACTGAATGCGCATAAAACACAAGCCGGAATGTTCGAACAGATGGCCAGCGAGATCCTCGCCGGCCAAAAAATACCGGCTCAGTGACGTCCGGGTAACGGTCGAGTCCTCAATTAAATGGTAGGCGCGTCTGAGATTGCTCACAGGTGGCTAACCAAATACGGCGCAAAGCCCCCGCAAGGGGCTTCAATCCCGCCACGGCGCAGAACCCGCCCCGTGGCCGGGACACCGCCCTCAGCGGTGGGAAGATTCGATTAGCACCTGAGTGTCGTGAATGATGCGGCCAACCCGATAGGCCGGATGCAGATCGGCGTCATAACCCAACCGGAGCCGGTAATCCGGGTGGCGGTACCGGTCACGGTCGTGATGACGATGATGGTGGCCGTCCCGCCAGTGCCTGCGATCATGGTGCCGGTCCCGGTCATGGCGATCATGGTGCCGCCCCTTCCAGCCATCGCGGCGGTGATCGTCGTAACCGTGACGGTAATGCGCCTGCAGGAACTTCTTCTGCTGCCCCGGTGGCAACGCCTGGCCCCGATCCAGCTGCTTCTGAATGCCGGGCGGATGGCCGAACCCCCGGTAACTGTCCGCCATCGCTGGCACCGACACCAGCAGGAACGCCGAAATCACACTGCCCATTAACCAACGTTTCATGGTGTTTCTCCTGTCTGCATCAGAGACGGGTCACGCACCCGAACGGAATTCCGGGTGCCTCTGAGCTCAGGGTATCGAACCGGCCAGGAAAGTCAGCGCCTCGCGGGCGGCTTTGCACGATCTTTACGCCGGGAAGGCATGGCTTGACGTTTCAGCCGCCGGATCTGTCGCCGGAATCGGCGGAGCGCACCAGGGATTCAATGGCAAAGGTATGGGGGCAGTCATCGCCCAAGGCCCGTAAGGACTCGGCGAGTCTCAGCAGATAATCGGCATTGGGACCACTCGGACCAGCGGCGGAGGCAATCTGCCGGGCAATCTGCGCGTCCGGAGCGTGCCCCAGATACGCCTCGTTGTCTTCGGTGGCGATGTACACCAGGCCTTCGGCGTGGCTGCCGTCGTCGAAGGTCAGGGTGGTCGAGAAACGCAGATAACCGTTCTTCTCCCTCACATCCAGATGTTCAAAAACGCTGGGAGACACCCGGAACGCCATGCCCTTGCAGACGGCCCCGGGCTTCTCGACCAGGGTAGCCACCCGGCCCGGCGCTTCCGGTGTTCCCCGGTGGTCGTGGGAGCCCTGCCAGAAGCGGCGCTGCCAGCCACGGATCATTGCTGGCCGCTGCTCCAGGTAGGGAAAGTCTACCTTGTAAATCAGCGACCCGTAGCCAAACAGCCAAACGGATTCAATGCCCGAGAAATCGTAACGGCGGCGATTGTGTTCAACGGTGTTCGTGGACATAAAAGGCCCGGTGATGGTTTTCGGAGAGCGCTCTACACTAGGTGGTGGCGATAAATCCCGCAATACCCGTCAGCACAATTTCCGCCGCCATGGCTGACAGGATCAGACCGCTGATCTTGGACAGGATATTGAGGCCGGTTTTGCCCAGCGCCTTCTCCAGGAAACCAGACAGGCGCAGCAACACCGCCAGGATCAACAGCCCGGAGACCAGGCCCAGCAGCCCGCCGGTCACCTCCGGCCAGCGCTTCAGCTCGGCACCGTACACCAGGATGGCACCAATGGTGGCCGGCCCGATCATCACCGGAATCGCCAGGGGTACGACCGCGATATCATCGCGGTCCTCATCGGGCAGGCCGGTGGCGTGGTTGCGGGTGCCGTTGGTCACCAGGCTGATCGCGGTCAGAAACAGCAGACAGCCGGCACCGATGCGGAAGGAGTTCAGGGTAATGCCGATGGCGCTGAACAGCAGTGGCCCGGCAAAGAACAGAATCACCCCGAGGACAAACGCGGATACGCAGGCCCGGCGGATAATGGAGCTTTTCTCAGCCACCGCCAGCCCCCGGGTCAGGGCCAGAAACATGGTCACCACGAAAAACGGCGCCAGCAGGAACAGAAAACGAATCGTACTGCTGATGTAGGTGGAGAAAAACGTCTCAAGCATTCCGGGCATTCCAACAGTTAATGGAAGCCGGTAAGCATAGCTTGCCCACGCGTTTTCTGCCGTACGGGAGTGAACGTATGAAACCTTACTCCATCAGACCGCCATGGGCGTCACGTAGCTGAAACGCTTGCGGTACTGCTCCATGGTGCAACCCACGGATCGCTTGAACAGACGACGGAACGAACTGGCATCCTCATACCCCACACCCCAGATAATCCGGGCCGTCTGCTCGCGGCTCGACTCCAGCCTGTGTTTGGCGGCTTCAATGCGCAGATGCTGGAGATAGCTGATGGGGGTTTCCCCGGTCGCCTCCTTGAACCGGCGTTTGAAGGTGCGTGTGCCCAGGCCGGCAACTGCCGCGACATCATCAATGCTGACCGGCTCGGCGTAATGGTGTTCCAGCCAGGTTTGCGCCTTGCGGATAGCGTCGTCCTGATGGGACTTGCGACTGTAGAACGCCATGTAGGGTGTCTGTTCCACCCGACGACCATCGAGAACCAGCATCTTGCTGCAGGCCAGCGCCAGCGACGGCGATGCGAAACGCTCCACCAGGTACACACACAGATCCACAAAGGCCGTGGCCCCGCCGGCGCAGATGATCTGGCCGTTATCCACCAGCAACTGATCTTCCTCCAGTCGGATCCCCGGATAGCGGCTGCGAAACAGCGACGCCGCACGCCAATGGGTGGTGGCGGCCTGGCCATCCAGCAGGCCGGCTTCCGCCAGCACAAAGCTGCCGGTGCACACGCTGGCCAGCACGGCGCCCTGTTCATGAGCCTCACGCAACCAGCCATGCAGGGGTATGGCCGGCGCAAGCGTGCGCTCCACCCGCTCAGCGCTGACGGCAGCCTCCACGGAAGAACCCACCACAATCAGGTCTGGCCGGAAGTCTTCACGGCGCACCGTTGGTGTGACCATGGCACCGCTGTAACCACGGACCGGCCCGTTATCCACCGTTACCACCTGACAGTCAAACAGGGGGGTACTGTCGCCGGCAGGCACACGGGCGCAGTAATTGGCCACGGTAAAGAAGTCCATCACGCCATGCACACCAGACGCATGGCAGTTGGGCAAGGCAATAATGGCAATGTTCATCATGATGAATGGCCCGTTTCGCACTTTATATGTCAAATATGACACTCCTGCGAACCGCTCGCAAGCCCTACCCTGATCCTGTCATCCACCAATGCACGAAGAAGGACTTTCTCCTATGACCTCACAACTGAACACACAACCAGAGCTCTTCCGTCATTCCAGTCCCGCTCCGGCACCGGCCAATGTCGGGCTCTCCACCACCCGGCTGGCGCTGCAACTTTATGGGCGGGTGTCGCCCCAAAAGGCCGGACAACTGGTAAACCGCATGGCGTTCAGGCCATCCCGGCTGCCCATGCCCACCCGCTACGAGTCTTTGCTGGATAACACCGACAGCTACACCCAGCTCCAGCATGGCGGGCGTACCATCCCGGTGTATTCCTGGGGCCAGGGCCCGGTGATCCTCGGTGTGCATGGCTGGGCCGGAGCCGGCATCCAGTTCGGCGCCTGGGTGACTCCGCTGCTGGAAGCCGGCTACCGGGTGGTGCTGTTCGACGCACCGGCCCATGGCCGCGCCCAGGGTGACAGCACCGACCTGTTCGAGATGGCTGAGGTCACCGGGAAAGTTGCGGCCAGTCTGGGCAGGGTTCACGGAATCCTGGCGCACTCCATTGGCTGCATCGCCGTAGCCAGGGCCATTGCCGACGGATTACAGGCCAACTATCTGGCCATGCTGGCGCCGCCGGCCAGTCTGACCGCTGTGATGGCAAATCTGGGCCGGCAACTGGCGCTGAGCCCGGAGGTGCTGTCTGTCCATCTGCAACTGATGGAGGCGCGCTTCGGGCCATCCGTTTGGGACCAGCTGGATCTTGAGGATCTTGCCCGGACACTCACCCAGCGGGGCCTGATCGTTATTGATGACGACGACACGTCGATTTCACCGGAGGAAAGCCGGCGAGTGGCCGGCAACTGGGATCAAGCGGATGTCTTGCGCACCCGCGGCCTGGGTCACAACCGCCTGTTGTGGAGCCCAATGGTCGTGGACACCGTGCTCCGGGATCTGGGCCGGCCTGTGGACTCGGTCTGAACGGCTCTGTTCCGTCGTCACTGGCAGTCAACAGCCAGTTCAGCGCACCGCGGACTTTGAAACTGCCGGTACGCTGGAGGTTCTCACACTTCAAGCCCAGCGAGTGGCCCAGGGCCGCATCCAGGTCCGGCACATGCAACAACGGTGTTTCCCCCAGATACGGGCGGATGCGCTGCTCCGCCTCCAGAATCCGGGATTCGTCAGGAACGGTTGGTCTGGTCATGGCGCGCTCTCCGTTGGCTCCTCTATTACCCACCATGACCCTGAGGCGGCTTGCAATCAAGTTGCTGTGACGGCCTCGCACCCATCAACCGCCTCCGGCTCACACACATACTGCTGTGCATCAAACCGCCTGGTCTGCTGACGGAACTTCCAGGTGAAACCTGGCCAGAGCGTTGTGTTCTTGCCGTTTTCGTTCACGTACCAGCTCTTGCACCCGGTCTGCCACACGGAGTCACCCAGCTTGGCGTGAATGGAGGCGTTGTATCGACTTTGGGCATCGCCCTTCACCTCCACGCTCCGCCAGCCGTGCCTGTCCATCTTCTTCAGGGCATCCAGCACATACTGGATCTGGCTTTCGATCATGGTCACCATGGAGCTATGGCCCAGCCCGGTGTTGGGGCCCATCAGCATGAAAAAGTTGGGGAAGCCAGCGATGGCGGTACCCTTGTAGGCTTCGGCACCGTCTTTCCACGCCTCCAGCAGGTCCTGACCGTTACGGCCGTAGACCATACCGGCGGGGATCGGGTCCTGGGCCTTGAAGCCGGTGCCGTAAATGAGGCAGTCCACTTCCCGCTCGTTGCCGTTGCGGTCGACGATGACGCTGCCGCGTACTTCACGGATCCCGTCGGTCAGCACGTCCACGTGGTCCTGAGCCAGGGCCGGGTAGTAGTTGTTGGAGATCAGTACCCGCTTGCAGCCGAAGTGGAAATCCGGGGTGACTTTCCTGCGCAGCGCCTTGTCCTTGATCTGGTTGCGGATGTGACGACGGGCCTGCAACTCACCGATCTTGAGAATGCGGGGATCACCCACAAAGCCCAGCACTCGGGCCTCCAGCATCCAGTAAATACTCTGGCGAAAGGCGTTGAGGGTTTGCGGGAAGGCGCGGAACATCCGTTTTTCCAGCGGACGGATCTCGCGGTCCGGCTTGGGCACGATCCACGGCGGCGTGCGCTGGTAAAGATCCAGGTGGGCGGCCTCTTTTGCCACCTCGGGTACGAACTGGATGGCCGAGGCGCCTGTACCAATTACGGCGACCCGTTTACCCCTGAAATCGTAGTCGTGATCCCAGTCCTGGGAGTGAAAGCTCTTGCCGGTGAAGGTCTCGATACCCCGGATGTTCGGGTAGGCCGGGGTACTGAGGCCGCCCATGCCCGAGACCACAATGTCGGCTTTCAGGGTGCTGAACGCCGGCAGATCCTTGTCCTTTCGGTCCAGCTTATCGCCAGGGTTCAGCCCCTTATCCTGCCTGTAGGCCCAGAGTTTTGGGCTGTCGCAGGTTTCCACGGTCCAGCTTTGGGTTTTCTCATCATATCGGGCGCCGGCGACGTGGGTGTTCAGGCGCACATGCTTCATCAGGTCGTATTTTTCGGCGCAGTGGCGCAGGTAGGCCTGGATTTCCTTCTGCTGGGCGAACATGCGGCTCCAGTCGGGGTTCTGTTCGAACGAGAAGGAGTACAGGGCAGATTGCACGTCACAGGCGCACCCCGGGTAGTGGTTCTCGTGCCAGGTGCCGCCAACATCATCGCTTTGTTCCAGGATTACGAAGTTGTCGTAACCGGCTTCCTTGAGCTTGATGCCCATACCGAGGCCGGAGAAGCCGGTGCCGATGATGGCGATCTGTTTATCCTGCGTCATTTCTGCACTCCTGAGTTGGCCTTCTTGGCCTTGTCTGTTGTTGCCCGGCGGGTCACCATGGCCGGTAGACACATGTATACACAGTTGAGTAGACACTTGTATACTTAACGTCCTCTAAGCCAGGGCGAATGGCCCGACTTGACAGATTACTGACCTCGGTGGCCTCTCTCGCTTGGTGGCGGGCCGATTGGGGAGAGGCTTTCCGAAACACGCTCCTTCGGCACATCCCTGTGACGCTTGGGCTCCGCCATCCCTGGCTCCGCACAGTTTCGGAAAGCCTCTCCCCAATCGGCCGGCAAACTTTGGGTGGTATGACCGAAAAGCCGAGCCGGAGTGGATAGCAGGCTACTCCATTGCCCGGTCTTGCTCCAAAAACCAGAGGAATAGATGAACGCACTAACCGGCGGAAAACTAAAACTCGTTCAGGCAGCCCTGCGCCTGATTACGGAAACCCGGAGCCTGACGTCCCTTGGCCTGCGGGAACTGGCCCGTGAGGCGGGGCTGAATCCGAATACGTTTTACCGGCACTTCAAAAACCTGGATGAGTTCGGCTTGCAGGTACTGGAGTACATCGCCGAAGACATGAAATCCGGCGTACGCGAGTTGCGGCGGATGGCGGAGTCCTCTGAACAGGCCTCCCATGACACCGTCACCTTCGTATACCACTACTTCCTGGCCAACCCCGCCGCAACCACCGTCGCGGTGAGGGAGCTGCATGGGCCATCGCCGGTGCTCAGAAACGCCCTTGAGTCCCAACTGGATGCCAGCGCGAACGAGATGGCCGAAGACATTATTGAACGGCAACTGGTCAGTGCCGTGCCGCCGGAAACGATTCACGAAATTTCCCGCATGACCATTCGCTACATCCTGTTTCGGGCCATGGATTACCTCGAAAAGCCGGACCAACGGGCGATCATTCAGCTGGAAACCGAGCGTTTTATTAACCGGCAGTTCCGGGGCGCCATGGTCGACGAACTTTCGGAAAATGGCCTCCAGGCACTGTTAAACCGCCAGCGTTAAAGGCTTATTGTTTTTTTCGTTTTATTTATTCATTTTTTCGATTTGTTCGTTTTTAGGAAAATCCCGACAAATCTGTTAGCGTTCCACCCGTAAGTAAAAACCGAGACATTGAGCGAATCGGTCAATCCGGAGGATGCAGTTAAATGAAAATCGGGATTCCCAGGGAAATTTTTGAGGATGAACGTCGGGTAGCGGCAACACCGCCCTCGGTGCACAAGCTGATCAGCCTTGGCTACGAGGTGATGATCGAGGGCGGCGCCGGCGAGGCGGCGAACTATACCGACGACGCCTACGAAAAGGTCGGCGCGACCATTGCTGCTGATACCAAGGCGCTGTGGCAGGAAGCAGACGTTGTCCTGAAAGTCCGCGCGCCCATGAAAAACCCGTCCCTGAATGCACACGAAGTGGACTTGATGAAAGAAGGGGCGTTTCTGGTCAGCTATCTCTGGCCGGCCCAGAACCCCGAACTGCTGGAGAAACTGGCGGCGAAGAAAATTACCTCGTTCGCCATCGACAGCCTACCCCGCATCAGCCGCGCCCAGAAGATGGATGCCCTCAGTGCCATGGCCAACATTGCCGGTTATCGGGCGGTAATTGAAGCGGCCAATAACTTCGGGCGTTTCTTTACCGGGCAGATGACCGCCGCGGGCAAGGTACCGCCGGCGAAGATCATGGTGATCGGTGCCGGCGTTGCCGGCCTGGCCGCCATTGGCGCCGCCAACAGCATGGGTGCCATTGTCAGGGCGTTTGATACCCGGCTGGAAGTGAAGGAACAGGTGGAAAGCATGGGCGCCGAGTTCCTGGTGCTGGATTTTGACGACGAGGACGGCAGCGGCTCAGGTGGCTACGCCAAGCAGATGAGCGACGAGTTCATCAAGGTGGAAATGGCCCTGTTTGCGGAGCAGGCGAAGGAGGTGGACATCATCATCACCACCGCCCTGATTCCCGGCAAGCCGGCACCCAAGCTGATCACCGCCGACATGGTGAAGTCCATGAAGCCCGGCAGTGTCATTGTCGATCTGGCTTCCGAGCGTGGCGGTAACTGTGAGCTGACCGAACCCGGCAAGGTGGCCCATCACCACGGTGTGACGCTGATCGGCTACACCGATCTGCCCAGCCGGATGGCCAAGGTGGCCAGTGATCTCTACGCCACCAACCTGGTTCACCTGCTCACTGAGCTGACCCCGGAAAAAGACGGCCAGCCTCAGGTCAACATGGATGACGATGTCATCCGTGGCTTGACGGTGGTTCGGGAACACGACATCACCTGGCCGCCACCCAAACCGGAAGCCCCGGTCAGCCCCAAGCCGGCACCGGGAACCGAGGAGCCCTCTGCGGAACAGAAAGCCGCAGCACTGAAACAGTCCGAGCGTCGCAGCATGATTGGCAAAGTCGCCCTGCTGCTGGTGACGCTCGCGGCCCTGTATGGGGTCGGTGCTCATGCTCCCGAGAGTTTTCTCAGCCACTTCACGGTGTTCGTGCTGGCCTGCTTTATTGGCTGGCAGGTTATCTGGAATGTCACCCCGTCCCTGCACACGCCGTTGATGAGTGTCACCAACGCCATCAGCGGCATCATCGTGATCGGGGCCATGCTGCACCTGGCCCAGGCGGAGAATATCGCCGTCGGGATCATGGCGTTCGTGGCGGTGCTGATTGCCAGTGTTAACGTGGGCGGTGGCTTCAGGGTCACTCACCGTATGCTCAACATGTTCCGCAAGTAGGAGACGCCAAAGATGAGTACAGGTCTGGTAAGCGTGGCCTACGTCGTGGCCAGTGTTTTGTTTATTCTCAGTCTCGGTGGCCTGAGCCACCAGGAGTCCGCCCGTCGTGGCAACCTTTACGGGGTCGCCGGCTTCCTTCTGGCGGTGGGTGCCACCCTGGCCAGTGTGGGTGACGGTGGCATCGTCGCCATCGTGATCGCCATTCTGATTGGCGCGGGCATCGGTATTCCCCTGGCCAACCGGGTGGAAATGACCCAAATGCCGCAACTGGTTGCCCTGCTTCACAGCTTTGTCGGGCTGGCAGCGGTGCTGGTGGGTTTCTCCGGCTACATTGAGCCCCTGGTCAACACCACCGGCGCCGAGCACACCATCAAACTGGTGGAGGTGTTTGTCGGTGTCTTTGTCGGCGCGGTGACCTTCACCGGCTCGCTGGTGGCCTGCGGCAAGCTGGACGGTCGCATCAGCAGCAAGGCCCTCACCCTGCCCGGGCGGCACCTGATGAACCTGGTGGCGATTATTGCCTGTGTCCTGCTGGGCGCCTGGTTTCTGGGCACCAACAGCATGGCAACGGGTTTGCTGGCGCTGGTAGCCATGACCGCCATCGCGGCCATTCTGGGCATTCACCTGATCATGGCCATCGGCGGCGCCGATATGCCAGTGGTGGTGTCCATGCTCAACAGCTACTCCGGCTGGGCAGCGGCCGCCATCGGTTTCATGCTGGGGAACGATCTGCTGATCGTTACTGGCGCCCTCGTGGGCAGCAGTGGTGCCATCCTCAGCTACATCATGTGCAAGGCCATGAACCGCTCGTTCATCAGCGTTATCCTGGGCGGCTTTGGCCAGACCAGCAGTTCCGGCAGTACCGCCGGTGAAGACCAGACCGCCATCGAAGCCTCCGCCGACGATGTCTGTGAAGAGCTGCGCAACGCGGACTCGGTCATCATTGTGCCCGGTTACGGCATGGCGGTGGCCCAGGCCCAGACCGGCGTCAGCGATCTCACCTCGCTGCTGCGGGACCGGGGCGTCAACGTCCGCTTTGGCATCCATCCGGTGGCGGGCCGGCTGCCCGGGCACATGAACGTGCTGCTCGCGGAAGCGCACGTGCCCTATGACATCGTGCTGGAGATGGACGAGATCAACGACGACTTCCCGGAGACCGATGTGGTCCTGGTGATCGGTGCCAACGACACCGTGAACCCGGCTGCCGCCGAAGACCCGGGCAGCCCCATTGCCGGCATGCCGGTTCTGGAAGTCTGGAAAGCCCACCAGGTGGTGGTGCTCAAACGGGGTATGGCCACCGGCTACTCCGGGGTCGAGAACCCGCTGTTCTTCCGGGACAACACCCGGATGCTGTTCGGCGATGCCAAGGACAGCATCAACAAACTGGTGAGTGGTTTGCGGGGCTGACCAATCAGGCCTCAGCCTCTTTGGCGAAGAACCGCTCAATCTGCCGGGACTGGCTCTGGCCATCCCGGTAGCCCAGTTCGATCAGATCACGGCAAAAGCGTTTGTCGAACAGCAGGAAACTGGCAAGGTTGGCACTGGAGAACGGCGCAGAATCCGACGCGCCAGTGAGTCGCCGCAGCACCAACGGCATGGCGTCGATGTACTTCATGGCCAGTTCGTTGATCGGTTCGGACGGGGAAATTTCCAGGATATCCACCGGGTGCAGGTCGAGCCCGGACTCCTTCAGTTTCTGCTCAGGGATCAACTCCAGTAACTGGTTGATCAGGCGTGAGCGGTCAATGTCGTAATCCAGTGTGTCCAGAAACATACCGTTAAAGACGTGTGCCAGTACCTGGGTCAGGGTCGGCATGCCGGGCTTTTCCGGACGTCTGGGCGGGCACATGGCATTGGCACTGACGCCAATCACCAGCACCTTGCGGGCTCCCAGGTGCAACGCCGGGCTGATATGGGCCATCTGCCGGGTAACGCCGTCGCCAAAATACTCACGATGGATTTTCACCGGTGCAAACAGCGTGGGAATGGCTGTGGAAGCCATGATGTGGTCCACCGACAGCGTCACGCGGGTGCCACCACGCTGCCCTACCGACCAGCCCTCCAGGCCGTCAATGCCTTCAAAAAAACAGACGTTCTGGCCCGTGGCATAACCACAGGCATTCAGGCCCACCGCATCGATATGACCCTCGCTGATCGTCTGCCGTATGCTCTCCAGATCAATTTCCTGCTCCAATAATGTTCGAAGCGGTGAGTTGTCCAGAAAAGACACCGGCCCGTTCTCAATAGGCCGGCTGATCATCTTGCGGGCGACAGCACTGAACGTGCGCATCAGGGAGAAAGTGTCCGCCCGGAACACCCGGTCCAGGGTCAGTTCCGACCAGACCCGGTCCAGATGATCAATATTGTGGCGAAACAGGCCACGATTACCGGCGATGGCCATGGCATTGATGGCGCCGGCAGACGTTCCGATGATGACGTTGAACGGATGCTGCCAGTCGGGATACATGTCGGCAATCGCGCGAAGCACTCCAACCTGGTAAGCGGCCCTCGCGCCACCGCCCGTGAGGATGACACCGCTCTTCATCATGGTGGATTGCTGCCGATCGTTATCGATTCAGCCCGCTGGCTATGCATCAGTCCGGACTCCGGATGACTGGCACCTACTCGGTGGTATTATAAACGTAAGAAGCCACGGTTCCGTCCTGATTGAAGCGTATCACCAGGTCGGTGGTTTCGGCGTCACCAAAGGCCGACCAGCGGTACTTGCCGTAGGTCCAGGTGCGTTTGCCATCCTCGATACCGGTGCGCCAGGGCTCGCCGAACATCTCCTGAATATCCGCCCGGGTCGTGTCACCGATCTCAATCTGGTCGACGTTATGGGCGGGAAAATCCCGGCCGACGGTGGCACAGCCCACCAGACTGGCCAGAAACAGCGTGGCCATCAGGGTTTTAACGGCATTACGGAAGGACATAAAGGCACTCCTGTCTTGCTGGGGATTTCCCTCATCATAGCTGGTTCACAACGGGACGCGATTACGAACCGGACAGTTTTTGCCCACGAAAAAAAGCCGCAGGCTTTTCAGCACTGCGGCAAGTACAGATCGAAGGGTCGATCAGCAGGGATTTTCGGGCGGCTCAGTACAGTCTGGCCAGGGACTTTTTGGCAAAGGCTTCGACGTCTGCCAGACGCCCTTCTTTCACCTTCACCAGCCATTCCGGGTCCTGCAGCAGGGCCCGACCGACGGCAATCAGTTCAAACTCGTGGTTATTCATGCGCTCCACCAGCTCATCAATACCGGCTTGCTCCACGGCGTCCTTCTTGCTGGCAAAGGTGCCACTGATAAAGTCTTCCGTCAGGCCGACACTGCCCACCGACATGGTCGGCTTGCCAGACAGCTTCTGGGTCCAACCGGCCAGGTTAAGGTTCGAGCCTTCAAACTCGGGCTCCCAGA
Source organism: uncultured Marinobacter sp. (assembly GCA_966210405.1). GTDB lineage: Bacteria > Pseudomonadota > Gammaproteobacteria > Pseudomonadales > Oleiphilaceae > Marinobacter. The sequence continues at coordinate 30,301 of CBIHLH010000006.1, read as the reverse complement.
ACCGGCGGGTCGACGCGTGAAAAATATCCACACCGGCGTCCACCAGGGGCATCAGGAACTGTTCGAGTTCCTCCGGCGTATTCACCAGTTTCGCCTCGTAATCCTGCTGCTTCCACTGGGAAAAGCGCAGCATGATCGGAAAGTCCGGCCCCACCCGGTGGCGGACCGCTTCCACGATCTCCACGACAAACCGCAGCCGGTTCTCAAGGCTGCCGCCGTATTCGTCGTCTCGCTGGTTGGTGCCTTCCCAGAGGAACTGATCCAGCAGGTAACCGTGGGCACCGTGGATCTCCACGCCGTCAAAACCCAGAGCCCTGGCATCCTGCGCGGCGTCTGCGAAGGCGATGATCACATCCTGAATGTCTTCCAGGCTCATGGCCTTGCCATTGGGCTTACCCGGGGCAAACAGGCCCGAAGGGCTGTACCCGGGGACTGCCGGATCCGGCTCGGTGCCTTCCTTGCGTACCGCGCCCACGTGCCAGAGCTGGGGGAAAATGGCGCCGCCGGCGTCGTGAACCGCATCAACCACGTTTTTCCAGCCCGCCAGGGCGTCATCGCCATGGAAGAAAGGAACATTCGGATACCCGTTGGCACCGGGGTGATTGACCGTAGTACCTTCGGTGATCAACAGGCCCACCCCATTCTCGGCACGGCGACGGTAGTAAGCCACGACGTCATCACCCGGCGCATTGCCCGGAGAAAAGTTGCGGGTCATCGGGGCCATGGCCACACGGTTACGCAGCGTCAGGTTGTGGATTTCAAATGGCTCAAACATGGGGCCGAGATTCATGCTCATGGTATTTCGCAACCTCACTAATTTGGTTTCGTTAAGCAACCCTATTAAATCTGGTTTTAAAATGCAACCCCATTCGGTACACTGCCACCATGGCCAGAAAACGTTTTGATGATTCCAATTGCTCCGTTGCCCGCGCCCTCAATCAGGTGGGCGACTGGTGGTCCCTGCTGATTGTGCTGCAGGCCATGTACGGCACCCGGCGTTTTGTCGACTTCCAGCAGGAGCTCGGCATTGCCAAGAACATCCTCTGTGATCGCCTTGCCCGGCTGGTGGATAACGGTGTGTTGCGGAAAGTGGATGTGGGGGAGCATGGTTCCCGGTTTGAATACCGGCTCACCGACAAAGGCAGGGATCTGTTTCCGGTCGTCATTGCCCTGCGACAGTGGGGCGACAAGTGGAACCCGTCCCCGGACGACGCGCCGCTGGACCTACGGGACCGTGAAACCGGCGAGCCTATACAGATGGTGCAGGTGCAGAATGTCCGCGGTAACCCACTGACCATCCGGGATGTATTCGTGCCCGATGCTCCGGTGCCGGCCCGCGGCAAAAACTCCGCCTGACCGTCCCGGGCCGGTCAACCCGGCCCGGGACGGATCACTTGATCAGGCGCTCTGGCGCTGGGCTGATCGGCCTCGTTGACCGCCATTCTGGCTCCGGCCACCGCTGCGACCACCCGGCTTGTCTCCGAAGCTTTTCGGCTTGCCGCCGGGCCGACCATTGCCACCGCCGTTACCATTGCGGGTACGAGCGCGGCTAGGGTCCGCCTTGGCTTTCGGCTTCAGCGGCAGGTTGTTGGTCGGCTCAAAGCCTTCCACTTCCTTGCGCGGCAACTGCTTCTTGATCAGCCTTTCAATGCCCGCCAGCATTTTGCCTTCGTCAGCACTCACCAGCGACAGCGCATGACCACTCTCGCCGGCACGGCCGGTGCGACCGATACGGTGCACGTAGTCTTCCGGTACATTAGGCAGTTCAAAGTTCACCACCTGGGGCAATTGCTTGATGTCCAGGCCACGGGCGGCGATATCGGTCGCCACCAGCACGCGTACTTCGCCAGCTTTGAAATCCGCCAGTGCGCGGGTACGGGCACCCTGCGACTTGTTACCGTGAATGGCAGCCGCCGTAATACCGTCCTTCTCCAGTTTCTGGGTCAGGCGATTGGCACCGTGCTTGGTGCGGGTAAAGACCAGCACCTGATCCCAGCTGTTGTCGCGTACCAGTTTACTCAGCAGCGCCGTTTTCTGACTCTGATCGACCGGGTAGACAGACTGCTTGATATTTTCAGCAGAGGTGTTTCGGGCAGCCACTTCAACCTGAACCGGGTTATCCAGCAGACCTTCCGCCAGCGTACGAATCTCGTTGGAGAAGGTGGCCGAGAACAGCAGGTTCTGGCGCTTGGCCGGCAACAGCGCAAGGATCTTGCGAATGTCGCGGATAAAGCCCATGTCCAGCATGCGGTCGGCTTCGTCCAGTACCAGGATCTCCACTTCGTTGAAGCGCACCGCATTCTGCTGATACAGATCCATCAGACGACCCGGTGTTGCCACCAGCACGTCCAGGCCCTTGCGCAGCTTCATCATCTGCGGATTGATTTTCACACCACCAAAGACCACTGCGGCCTTGGTGGGAACGTATTTGCTGTAAAGATTCACGCTGTCGTGAACCTGCGCCGCCAGTTCACGGGTCGGCGTCAGGATCAGCGCGCGCGGCCCCTTGCCGGTACGGGGGTTTTCACCCAGGCGCTGCAACAGCGGAAGGGTAAAGCCGGCGGTTTTGCCGGTGCCGGTCTGGGCGGCAGCCATCACATCACGGCCGGAAAGCACGGCGGGAATCGCCTGGGCCTGAATGGGAGACGGGGTTTCATAGCCCTGATCGGTAGTGGCACGGACCAGCTGCTCGGACAAACCGAGTGAAGAAAAACTCATATGGATCAACTCTTGATTGTTCTGCCTCCACGACCACCGGTTTCGGCGAGTGCGGGCAGGTACCATGAACATTCATGGAATAATAGACGACTACAGTCACGCGCCGTTATCGGGGTGACGTCCTCTGACAGGTCGTATGGAAAGGTCGCACGGGCCTAAAGCCTTAACTTGCGGAATCCCTAGAGGCAGGATGCGGGCACAGTAACAGAGCACCGGAGGATTTGCCATAGGTGATTATAATAAGCATCCGACCTACCCGGCGCCGGTTGGCCGGAATGCATTCAATAAAGACTCGCAGCCCCCTCCGGCCGGCTTTTGAATCGCTTGTGCAGCCACAAGTACTGATCGGGATGTTCCCGGATGGTGGATTCGATAAAGCGGTTCCAGATTTCGGCGTCGCGGGTTTCGTCCTGGCCGAATTCCTCCTGGATGGGTGAAAACGCCACGCGATAACGGCCATCGGCCAACCGCAGGTGGCTGACACAGATCACCGCCGCGCCGGATTTCCGGGCGATGTAGCTGGGCGAGGTGATACAACCGGCCTCAACACCGAAAAAAGGCACAAACACATCGGTCTTGCCGCCGAAATCCTGATCACAGGCAAACCAGACCTGGCCGCCGCCCTTCAGAAAGGTCATCAGCTTCGGTAGCTGGCGCTTGGAAAACGGACGAATGTTGAAATGACGGCGGCGGCCGTTCTCGATCATGCGGTCAATAACCGGATTGTTATTGGGCCGGTACATATACCCTGGCTTGTCCAGCTTGCAGGCAATCAGCGGCAGGGCGAAGTCAAAAATGCTGTAGTGACCACCGATCAGCAGCACGCCCCGGTTCTGCGCCTTCGCTTCGTCCAGGTGCTCCAGCCCGAGTATTTCCGCGCTGTCGCAATAGCTGGACATGTCCCGCCACCAGGCGTGGGTACTTTCCAGGAAGCCTCGGGTGCAGGCGATGAAGTTGTCCTGCACCAATTGCTTGCGGTCGCTCTCAGACAACTCTGGAAAACAGGCAGCCAGATTGGTGTCCGCCACCCTGGCGCGGGATCTAAGCTTGCGCTCGAGAAAACATCCAAGGCGCGTGCCGACGCGCTGTTTAGCCGCCATCGGCAATAGCGACAGCAGGTACAGTGCCAATACGATCAGCCAGGAAGGCCAGTAAACCGGATGCCACAAGGGCCTTTTGTTCTTCTTGCCGGAGTTCGACATACATCTATCAGCCTGTGCAGGAATGCAACGGTTGAAAATCCTGACACACTCGGACACGGACTAAAAGATGCATATCGTAACCGGCTCATTCACGCTGGCGAAACATCATGAACCAAACAACGCCGAGCGCAACGGCCGCAGAAACCCTCCGGTCTGCCGCTGTCCGGCGCGGGACGCCCGGCCATCAAACTCCAGATAGCCGTCCTCAATCGGATCGAACCGCAGGATTTTCACATCCTCCAGGTAATTCCGAGACGCTTTCCAGGGCCCGTGGGTACCCTGCCTTGGCAGGCGATCCTCGGCACGTTTGATGTAACCGGCGTTCAGTGACCCGAGAATGGTGTCTTCCGCCTGGCTGTTTTCGGTATCGCGTGCGACCACGGTCCGGATGCCTGTGCGATCCATGTGGTTCAGCAAACGGCACAGGTATTCGCTGGCAATGTCCGCTTTCAGGGTCCAGGAGATGTTGGTGTAGCCGAAGATCATGCCGGCGTTCGGCACCCCTTCCACCATCACGTTCTTGTAGATCACCTTGTCTTTCATCACCACCGGTTGGCCATCAACCGTCGGTTTGATACCACCGAGCATCTGGATCTCCAGGCCCGTGGCCGGAATGATGATGTCCGCTTCCAGCGACTCGCCCGAGGCCAGGCGAATACCGGTTTCCGTGAAACGCTCAATCCGGTCCGTGGCAATGGTGGCCTTGCCCGCCTTCAGGGCCTGGAACAGGTCGCCGTCTTTCACCACACACAGGCGCTGGTCCCAGGGGTTGTAGTCCGGAGTGAAGTGGCGCATGTCCGCGTGCCCTGCCACCTGGCGCCTGATGATGCCGAGGAACAGCCGGCGCATGGCCCGGGGGCTCTTGCGGGAGCGCTCGTAGAGCAGGCGCGAAATGGAGATATTGCGGGCCCGGGTCAGTTTGTAGGCGGCCTTTGCCGGTAACACCTTTTGCAGTGCCAGGGTGACCTTGTCGGTCGACGGCAACGGCATCAGATAAGTGGGTGAACGCTGCAGCATGGTGACATGCGCGGCCTTGTCGGCCAGCGTGGGTACCAGGGTAATGGCGGTGGCGCCACTGCCGATGACCACCACCTTCTTGCCAGTGCAGTCGAGGTCTTCCGGCCAGTGCTGCGGGTGCACCACCTGGCCCTGGAAGTCCTGCTCGCCGGGAAAGTCCGGCTGGTAGCCCCGATCGTAGTTGTAATACCCGGTGCAGCCGACCATGAACCCGGCCGTGTAGGTTTCGGTTTCTCCGGTGGCTTCGTTCTCGGCGGTCAATGTCCAGCACTTGTCGGCGCCCGACCAGTCCGCGGTTTTCACTGCCAGGCTGTAGCGGATATGCCGCTCGACATCGTGCTCCTGCGCGGTCTCACGCACGTAATTCTTGATGGACGCGCCATCCGCCAGCACCTTGCCACCGGTCCACGGGCGAAAATTGTAGCCAAAGGTGAACATGTCCGAATCGGACCGGATGCCGGGATAGCGGAACAGATCCCAGGTGCCGCCCAGAGACTGACGGCGCTCAAGGATGGCGAACGATTTACCCGGGCACTCGCGCCTGAGGTGGCACGCCATGCCAATGCCGGATACCCCGGCGCCGATGATCAGAACATCAAAATGGTGTTGGCTCATGGTCGCACCCTCACAATGCATCGTGAATCCGGCCCTCCGGGCAGCCCCGGAACAACCGCTCATCACGTTAAGGTAGCGGCTTATGACGTCCGTGGAATTGGCCCATCTCCCGCAGACTTGCCGTTCAGTGAGTCAGTCCGCGTTTCGTTCTCAAGACTCTGTGCCATCTGCGCCAGGCGCTTGTCCAGGAAACGCTGCTCCCGGACCTGGGTGGCCAGCGCCCGGGCACGCTGATAACCGGCAAGGGCCTGCTCTGGATGGCCGGCCCGGCGATGCAGATCCGCCAGGGCTGCGTGGTAAAGGTGATAATTCCCGATCGCCTTGTGCACCGAGAGCCCTTCCATCAGGGCAATGCCCGCCTCCGGGCCCTCCAGCATGGCAACGGCCACGGCCCGGTTGAGGGCGACAACGGGCGTTGGCAGCCGCTGGTAAAGCAAATCGTAAAGACCGGTAATGTCCTGCCAGTCGGTCTGCCCGAAGGTGGGAGCGTCGGCGTGGGCGGCGGCGATCGCCGCCTGAAGCGTGTACTGCCCGGCTGGCGCCATACCCAGTGCGCGCATCAGCCAGGCTTTGCCCAGGTCGATCTGCCCGCGATCCCACAGCCGCCGGTCCTGGTCTTCCAGAGTCACCAGTTCGCCCTGCTCGTCGATCCGGGCCGCCTGGCGGGCGTCCTGCAAACGCATCAGCGCAACCAGGCCCGCCACTTCACTATCAGACACCAGCGTTGCCAGCAACTCGGCCAGCCGTATGGCCTCGGCAGTAAGACTGGTATCCATCAGGGCCTCACCGCCGGTCACCGCGTAACCCTCGTTGAACATCAGATAGATCACATGCAGCACCGCCGCCAGGCGATGCTGCAGCTCCCTGTCCTCCGGCACTTCGTAGGGAATCCGCGCATCCCGGATCTTGCGTTTGGCCCGGACAATTTTCTGGGCCACCGTTGTCGGCTTTTGCAGCAACGCACGGGCTACCTGCTCGGTGGACAGCCCGCACACCTCGCGAAGGGTGAGTGCCAATTGCACCTCCACCGCCAGCGACGGGTGGCAGCATGTGAAAATCAGCCGTAGCTGGTCATCCAGCAGGGAAGACTCGACCAGGTCTGAAGGCTCCACCGCTTCCGCCTGCCGCATCAGTTCGTCGGCATGGAAACGGACGGTCTGCCGCCGACGGATCTGGTCGATGCCGCGATTCCGGCCGCACTGGATCAACCAGGCCACGGGGTTGTCCGGCATGCCCTGATCCGGCCACTGCTGGGCCGCCGCCACAAAGGCCTCCTGCAGCGCTTCCTCCGCCAGGTCAAACTCGCCCAGCAGGCGGATCAGCGTCGCCAGTACCTGTCGTGCGTGCTGTCTGAAAACGGTTTCCAGTTCCAGGGTTCGCTCCTTGTCGCTGCTCTATTCAGGCATCCAGCCAATACCAAACCGAATCAATCCCGGCGCGCCTGCGCCATCACGTCCGGGTATTTTCGCTGGAGCCGGTAAAGCCGGATGATGGTGATCACATTGGTCACCAGCACCATGCCCTCGGCCAGCGTCCCGCCGACCGAGCCAATCACAATATTGTTGAGCATCCAGGCCGTGGCCGCCAGCCCAAGGACGATGCGCAGCGGAATACCCCGGAGCATGAACATACCGACAGTGCCCAGTACCGCCGCCGTCAGCGGAAAGATATCCGTGGCAACTCGCCAGGTGACCGCCGCCACCACCAGATTAACCGCCAGCATGGCCGCCATGATCCGCCAACTGCCCGGGAACCGCCGCGCCAGGGCAATGCGTACGATGACCAGAACCGTTAGCGCCGAGGCAGTCCAGCTGGCGAGAAAGGCAAACATCAGGGCAAAGGCGACGTTGGCGGAAATCAGTAGCACCAGCAACCGGTCGTCGCTCTTGCTGGCAAACCCGGCGATGCAGAAGCCCAGGGCAACCAGGCCGCACAACTGCCCCAGTGCGGTGGTCAGGGTGAGGGCCGCCAGTCCGTCGATCATACGCCGCCGGTCAGCTGCCGGAGCAACTGCGCGGCGGGAACCTCCCGGCAACCGGTCACATTCTGCCCGGCCCAGAGCGGTGAGAAGTTACCGGAGCCGGCCTTCTCGGCCCCCTCCCGTAACGGCGCCATGGCGGCAGTGGCCAACGGGAAGGCCGGCGCCAGGTCCGAGATCGGCCCCAGTTCCCGCATGATGCGATTAACGATACCCCGCGCCGGACCACCGGAAAACAGGTTGGTCAGCGCCGTGTGGCAGGCGTCCGGGTGCTTCAGGGCATCTCGGTGGATGGCCCGCGTTCTGGCTTCCGGGCACAGCAGGAATGCAGTGCCAAGCTGGACCCCGGAAGCCCCCAGGTCAATCGCGGCACGAATACCGGCCAGGTCGGCAATACCACCGGCCGCAATCACCGGGCACGAGACCGACCGCACCATCTGGGGAATCAGGGCAAAAGTGCCCATCTGCCGGGACACCTCGCCCGACAGAAAGCTGCCCCGGTGGCCGCCAGCTTCCAGCCCCTGGGCAATGATGGCATCCACACCCCGCTGTTCCAGCCACAGGGCTTCGTCCACCGTGGTGGCCGTGGACAGTATTCTGGCACCCGTCGCCTTTACCCGATCCAGCAGCGCCGGTTCCGGGAGGCCAAAATGAAAACTGACCACCGCCGGCCGGAATGCCTCCACCAGCGCCGCCGCCTCTTCATTAAAGGGCGTACGGCCACCACCGGCGGGTACGGACTCGGGGTCCAGGCCCAACTCCCGGTAATAAGGCGCCAGCGCCTCCTGCCAGGCTCGCTCACGGCCTGGGTCCGGTTTCGGGGGGGTATGGGCGAAAAAATTCACATTGAACGGTTTGTCGGTGCCCTGCACCATGGCCTCCAGCTCGGTGCGCAGAGCGGCCGGGCTGAGCATGGCACAGGGTAGCGATCCCAGGCCACCGGCATTGGAAACCGCGATCGCCAGGGCGCTGTCCTGCACACCCGCCATGGGTGCCTGAATAATGGGCAGTTCTATATCGAACAGGGCTTGCAGTGTCATGGTACGTGTACCCTCTACCAGAAAGAGTATCCAGCCTGCCACAATCCACGGGTTTGAGCCACGCTGGCCAATGTGCCAGAGTGATCTGAGTCTATCAGCGGAATAATGTTGGCCCTATGAAAACCGTTTTCTCACCTTTACACGTTCGCCGGACGGTGACCACCGAACTGGATGGCGGATTATTGATTGCACCTCACGAGAAGCCCTCCCGGGCGGAAACCATTCTGGCCAGAGTGAAGGACCAGGCCCTGGGAGAGGTCCTGGAGCCGGAAGAATTCGGCCTCGGGCCGGTGACCCGGGTACACACCCCGGATTATGTGGCGTTCCTGGAGACCTGCTGGCAGGACTGGCTGGCCGCCGGCAAGCCCGGCGAAGCCATACCCGCAGTCTGGGCCGGCCGGGGCATGCGGCACCGCGTTCCAAAGGATATTGACGGTCGCCTGGGCTATTACAGCTTCGCAGCCGAAACCTCCATCACCGACGGCACCTGGGAAGCCGCCCGGGCGTCGGCCAATGTCGCCCTCACCGCCCGGAAACTGGTGGCAGAGGGCGAGCGCGCTGCCTTTGCCCTGTGCCGACCGCCGGGGCACCATGCCCATGCCGATCTGTTCGGTGGCTACTGTTTCTTCAACAACGCCGCCATCGTCGCGCAAGCCTTCCGGGATCAGGGCTACGGCAAAGTTGCGGTACTCGATGTGGATTTCCACCACGGCAACGGCACCCAGGCGATTTTCTATGATCGTCGCGATGTTCTCACCATCAGCCTGCACGGCGATCCGGACCTGGTATTCCCACACTTCCTTGGATTCGAGGATGAGACCGGCGAGAGCGACGGCGAAGGCTATAACCTGAACATCGTCTATCCGCCCGATACCCCCTTCAGCGTCTGGAGCCAGGGTCTTGAGAAAGCCTGCGAGCGCATTCAGGCCTTTGCGCCAGACGCCCTGGTGGTGGCCCTGGGCGTGGACACGTTCGAGGACGACCCGATTTCTTTCTTCAAGCTCACCTCAGGCGATTATCTGACCCTCGGCCGGCGCATTGAACAGCTGGGACTGCCGACGGTGTTTACCATGGAAGGCGGCTACGATGTCGATGCCATCGGCGTGAACGCGGTGAACGTGATGCAGGGATTTGAGGGCAAGGCCTGATCGAACCGGGCAATGGCTTTGGCGGAAATGGCCATTGCCCGTAGGTTGCTAACGGGGCACGATCAAGGCCAGATACCCCGAAACCGGACAACGATTTATGGAACGCTACCTCCAGCCCACGGCCTTCTTTGATTACCACCAGCCGCAACTGAAGGCCTGGATTGACGCCCAGTTGGAAGGCGTGCCCGAAGACCCGGTCGAACAGATCAAGGTGCTTTATCTCGCCGTCCGGGACAGCATCCACTACAACCCGTATGTGTTTGACACCCATCCGGACACGTTCAGTGCCAGCCACGCCCTGGCCTGCGGCGAAACCTATTGCATCCCCAAGGCGGTATTGCTGGGCGCCGCCGCCCGTTCCATCGGCATTCCCAGCCGGCTTGGCCTGGCGGATGTGCGCAACCACCTGTCCAGCCCGAAACTGATCGAATGGCTGCGGTCGGATATCTTCCGGATGCATGGCTTTATCGAGCTGTACCTGAACGGCCGATGGGTAAAAGCCACACCGGCCTTCAACCGTCAGCTCTGCGAACTGATGAAGGTGGAGCCGCTGGCATTTGATGGCGTCCACGATTCCGTTTTTCAGGAATACACGGAATCCGGTGAAGCCCACATGGAGTACGTCAACAGCCACGGTGTGTTCGACGACGTACCCCACGCCTTTATTGTTGACGGGGTTCGCGCTGCGTACGGGCACCTGTTTTCATCAGAGGGCGCCCTGCCAGCGCGTTCCGGCAGCCTCGAAGACGACGTTGCGACGCAGACAACCGGCCCTTAATCCTCCATCGAATTGCGGATCAGGAAATCGAACGCGCTCAATGCAGCCTTCGAGCCCTCACCCATGGAGATCACGATCTGCTTGTAGGGCACGGTGGTGGCATCGCCGGCCGCAAATACGCCGGGGATGGACGTTTCGTTGCGGTCGTTGACGATGATTTCACCGTGCTGACTCAGCTCGATGTCGCCTTTCAGCCACTCGGTGTTGGGCACCAGGCCGATCTGCACGAACACGCCTTCCAGCGAGACATGGTGGCTCTCACCGGTGTTGCGATCGGTATACTGCAGGCCATTCACCTTGCCGTTCTCACCGGTAATTTCGGTGGTCTGGCCAGAGGTGATGATTTCCACGTTCTTCAGGCTGCGCAGTTTCCTCTGCAACACCTCATCCGCCCGCATTTCCGCGCCAAACTCGATCAGGGTGACATGGCCGACGAGGCCCGCCAAATCGATGGCTGCTTCCACACCTGAGTTGCCGCCACCGATGACCGCCACGCGCTTGCCCTTGAACAGCGGGCCGTCACAGTGCGGGCAGTAGGCCACGCCTTTATTGCGGTACTCTTCCTCACCGGGGACCCCCATCTGGCGCCAGCGGGCACCGGTGGACAGGATCACGCTGCGGGCCTTCAGTGACGCGCCATTGGCCAGGCGAACCTCGTGCAGGCCGCCCTTCCGGCTGGCCGGGATCAGCTTCTCGGCACGCTGCATATTCATGATGTCCACGTCGTACTCGGTAACGTGCTGCTCCATGGCACCAACCAGCTTCGGGCCCTCGGTGTAGGGTACGGAAATCAGGTTCTCGATGCCCATGGTGTCGGCCACCTGGCCACCGAACCGCTCGGCGGCAATACCGGTGGATATACCCTTACGGGCGGCGTAAATAGCAGCAGCCGCGCCACCGGGACCGCCACCGATCACCAGTACCTCAAACGGGTCTTTCTGGTTAAGCTTCGCGGCTTCCTTCTCATCGGAGCGGGTGTCCAGGCGGGCGACGATCTCTTCCAGAGTCATCCGGCCCTGCCCCCAGGGTTCGCCATTCAGGTACACGCTGGGCACTGCCATGACTTCGCGCTTTTCAACTTCGTCCTGGAACAGGGCGCCATCAATGGCGGTGTGCCGGATCTTCGGATTGAGCACGCTCATCAGGTTCAGGGCCTGAACCACATCCGGGCAATTCTGGCAGGACAGGGAGAAATAGGTTTCGAACTCGAACTCGCCATCCAGCTCCTGGATCTGCGCAATCACCTCCTGGCTGGCCTTGGACGGGTGGCCACCCACCTGCAGCAGGGCCAGCACCAGGGACGTGAACTCATGTCCCATGGGGATACCCGCAAAACGAACGCCAATGTCGGTGCCAACCCGATTGATGGCGAACGACGGGCGACGCACGCTCTGGTCTTCCTCGGTGCGCAGGCTGATCTTGCCAGACAGCGGCTCGATTTCCTGGAGCAGCTGGTGCAGTTCCTCGGATTTGGCATCGTCCTTCAAGGCCGCCACCAGCTCGATCGGCTGCTGCAGCTTGTCCATGTAGGCTTTCAACTGTTCCTTGATATTGGCATCCAGCATGTTTCAATTTCCCCTTTGGTGTCGTTAAACCAAGTATCTGAATTTAAATGGCGTAAGAAGTCCGATTGGTGGCAACCATAAGGGCCTGTCAGAAAAGGCTCAAATTAATTGCTGCAAATCATTTGATAGGAACCACCTATTTAAAACGTTTGATCGGATTGATCACTTTCGGGCTGCCAATGGTCAATCCGATCACCGTTCGGCCCATACAGAAAAGGCCCGCTGGGCGGGCCTTTTCCATCAGCTTGATCCGGCAATCAATGCTTAGATCTTGCCAACCAGGTCCAGGGACGGTGCCAGTGTGGCTTCGCCTTCTTTCCACTTGGCCGGGCACACTTCGCCAGGATGGTTGCGGACGTACTGGGCCGCTTTGACCTTGCGCAGCAGGTCGTCGGCGTCACGGCCGATGCCTTCCGCGGTGATTTCCATGGCCTGGATAACGCCATCCGGATCGATCAGGAAGGTGGCGCGGTCCGCCAGGCCCTGGCCTTCACGCATCACACCAAAGTTGTTGGTGAGGGTGCCAGTCTGGTCGCCAACCATAAAGTAGTTGATCTTGCCGATGGTCTCGGAGCTGTCGTGCCAGGCTTTGTGAGTGAAGTGGGTGTCGGTGGACACGGAGAACACTTCAACGCCCAGCTTCTGCAGCTCTTCGTACTTATCGGCCACGTCGCCCAGCTCGGTCGGGCACACGAAAGTGAAGTCGGCCGGATAGAAGAAAAAGACAGACCACTTACCTTTTACGTCTGCGTCAGAGATCTCAACGAACTCTCCCTGCTTGAAAGCAGTGGCGTTGAACGGCTTGATCTCGCTGTTAATGATGCCCATTAAAGATAACTCCTTTTTCATGGATTTAAATGCTGATGAATGACGGGTGGAAATAATACGGATGTCTGACGCTTCGTTAAAATTGATAATTTCCAAATCCAGGATAGGCAATGCCTATGCAGTGCCCGTCCGGACGGGATTTCCTGTTGCAAAGAGCGTCACAGTAGCCGTTCCAGGTCCATGAAACGACTACTGTTCCAGTTATGGGGCCTTAACCAGCAAGTTCAATCTTGCGGAAGTCCAGAATATTCTCTTTCGGTGACGATTGGATGGCAGCCACCTCGCGACGCTTGCGGGCCAGTATGTAAGCGAAGCAGGCAAAGTACAGCGCAATCACCAGCGCGCCGACCCACTGAATGCGCAGGAAATCCAGCTGGAACAGCATGGTCAGTCCCACCATGGCCACCAGATTGAAGAGCACGTAGTTCACCCGGCCCAGGCGCTGAGCGGTCAGGTTCAGGTTGTCGGTGTACAGACGGATCAGCGAATCGAGCGAATTCACCACCATCAGCACGCCCACCGAGATCATCGCGATGTTGGTGAAGGCCGCAATTTTCAGGCCCTCCGCATGATAGTAATAGAGCACACTGAACCACACCCCGATGGCAATGGACGGAATCACCAGCATGGCTATCAGTAACTGCCAGGTGCGGATGCCACTCACGAAGCGGGCAGTGAACTGACCGATCATGATGCTCCAGGCAAACCACCAGAACAGGTAAAACTCGTGGTAGTCGTTAATCGGCAACACGAAGTGGTGAATATTTGCAAAATAGTCACCCAGCATACCGGCCGTGCCGAGGAAATCCGCGGGGGAGCCCTTGCCCAGCACGAACGCCCGGAACCACATGCCCGCAATCAGGGCAATGAACAGCACACTGGAACCGATGCTCAGTATCCGCACGTACTTGATCCTGGAACTGGAATACACCGCCAGCGCAATGGACAGGAATACGATCACGTAAAACGCCGGCACCACGGACTCGCCGTCGCCCAACTGGGGCAGGTACCACGGCAGGTTCACCAGCAACAGGTAGGCAGTGAAGGCACAGGTGCCGATGATCACCATGTTGTTGATCAGCTTCACCACCGGAATCTCGAAGAACTTCACCCGGGGCTCGATAATCGCGAAGTAGAAGCAGGTCAGGAAATAGAAGCCCCAGATCAGGAACGCCCAGAACCCGAACTCAATGGCGAGCGGGTTGGCGAAGCCATACTCCGGGCTTGCCGAGAGATCACCGTAACCTCCGAATTCGGTCAGCGGAAACATGATCAGTCCCACGTCCAGCCCGGACGTAAACAGGATGGCAATGAAGGTCAGTGTGCGAACCGGCGTGACGCCGATGCACTGGATGTCCCACCACTTGTACAGAATCAGCACAATGGCGGCGAAGGTGAAAATCAGGCCGGTGGATAACCAGAGTGTCATGCGCTGTACCTCCGGTCGTTTGTCTTCGTTATTGTTAACAGCATGGGTGTTCCTCCTCTACTTTGTAAGCGCTGCTTCTTTCGAATCGGAGACAGAAAAAGGTGGGTCAGGTCAGCGCCCGTTTTGCCTCTCCCGGTCGCTGCCGTGCCTGCCACTGGTCGTCCATCACCACGGGCACGTCAGAGGGTTGCAGGGGCTCCTTGCCCCGGATCAGATCGGCCGCCCGTTCCGCCACCATGATGGTGGGCGCATTCAGGTTGCCGTTGGGGATGGTCGGGAAGATGGACGAATCCACCACCCGCAGGTTTTTGATGCCGTGAACCCGGGTGTGCGGGTCCACCACCGCCCGTTCATCGGTGCCCATCTTGCAGGTGCAGGACGGGTGATAGGCGCTTTCCACCGCCTGGCGGACAAAGGCGTCGATCTCCTCGTCGGTCTGGACCTCGGCACCAGGCTGGATTTCCGCGCCCCGGTACTCGTCCATGGCCGGCTGACTGATGATTTCACGGGTCAGGCGCACACAGTCCCGGAAGCCTTCCCGGTCCGCTTCGTGCTGCAGGTAGTTAAAGCGGATAGTCGGCGCCTGTTTCGGGTCGGCCGACTGCACATGCACATAGCCCCGGCTTTTCGGCTTGTTGTGGCCGATGTGCAGTTGGAACCCGTCGCCGTTAAACGCTTCCTTGCCGTCATAGCGCATGGCCGCCGGCAGGAAGTGGTATTGCAGGTCTGGCCACTCGACCCCGGCCTTGGAGCGGATAAACCCGCAAGATTCGAAATGGTTGGTGGCACCCAGGCCGTCCTTGCGCAGAATCCAGCGCACGCCAATCTTGAGCTTGTTCCACCAGTCCAGCTTGCCGTTGAGGGAGACCGGCTTTTTGCAGCGGTACTGGAAGTAGAACTCCAGATGGTCCTGCAGGTTTTCACCCACGCCCGGGAGCTCATGCTGTATCTCGATACCGGCGTTCTCCAGCACCTCGCGCTTGCCGATTCCGGAGAGCTGTAAAAGATGGGGGGAGCCGATGGAGCCGGCGGACAGCATCACTTCCTCCGCGGCTTTCGCCTCATGCACCTTACCGCCCTGCTCATAGCGCACTCCGGTGGCGGTTTTGCCGCTCAGCAACACCTTGTGTACCAGTGCGTGAGTCACCACGGTCAGGTTCGGGCGCTCCATGGCGGGACGCAAATAGGCGTTGGCGGTAGACCAGCGACGACCGTTCTTCACGGTCATGTGCATGGCGCCAAAGCCTTCCTGCTGGGCGCCGTTGTAGTCGCCGGTCTCGAAATAGCCGGCATCCGAACCCGCTTTGATGAAAGCCCCGTAGAGCGGGTTCTGCATGTTGTTGCCGTTGTTCACACCCAGCGGGCCCTGGTCGCCCCGGTAGTCATCGCCACCGAATGCCCAGGCTTCCGCCTTCTTGAAATACGGCAGCACGTTCCGGTAATGCCAGCCGGTCGCGCCTTCGGCCTCCCATTCGTCAAAGTCCCGGGCATGGCCACGAACATAGACCATGCCGTTAATGGAGGAAGATCCACCCAGCACCTTGCCCCGGGGACAATGCATACGGCGGTTGTCCAGGAACGGCTCCGGCTCGGTTTCGAACTGCCAGGCGTACTTTTTGGTGTTCATGGGAATGGAGAGGGCGGTCGGCATCTGGATGAAGATGCTCTTGTCGCTGCCGCCGGTTTCCAGCAGCAGCACCCGATGGCGTGCATCCTCGGTGAGGCGGTTGGCCAGTACGCAACCGGCGGAACCCGCGCCCACAATGATGTAGTCGTATCGGTTTTCTTTCATACGCGTTCTCCTGAGTGGCCTCTGGGATTAAAACGGAGCATCGAGATCCTGCATCCCCACATACACCGATTTGATCTGGGTGTAGTGGGCAATGGTCTCGCGCCCGTTTTCGCGGCCGATGCCGGAGAGTTTGTAGCCACCGACCGGCATTTCCGCCGGGGAGGCGCCGTAGCTGTTGATCCAGCATATGCCGGCCTGGATCTGGTGAATCACCCGGTGCGCGCGGCGGATGTCGTTGGTGAACACGCCCGCTGCCAGCCCGGTGTCGGTGTTGTTGGCCCGGGCAATCACCTCGTCTTCACCAGCGAACGTGAGCACTGACATCACCGGCCCGAAAATCTCTTCCTTCACGATGGTCATATCATCGGTGCAGTCGGTGAAGATGGTGGGCTCGACAAAATAGCCGCCTTTGGAATCCTCGGGCTCGAAGGCCCGGCCGCCGTGGCTCAGGGTGGCGCCTTCGGAAAGGCCTTTGGCGATGTAATCCAGCACCAGACCCCGGTGTTTTTCAGAGATCAGGGCGCCGAAGTTGGTGTTCGGGTCCATCGGATCACCGGGCTTGATGTTCTTGCGGGTACGCTCCAGCAGTCGCTCCATGAAGCGCGGGTAGAGGTCTTCATGGACAAACACCCGGGTGCCGTTGGTGCAGATTTCACCCTGGGTGTAGAAGTTGCCGATCATGGCGGCGGAAATGGCATTCTCCAGGTCCGCGTCGTCAAAGATGATCAGCGGAGACTTGCCGCCCAGCTCCATGGTGACGTCCTTCAGGGTTGAGGCCGCAGCCGCCATTACCTTCTTGCCGGTGCCTACTTCGCCGGTGAAGGACACCTTGGCAATCTCCGGGTGATGGGTCAGCCACTGGCCGACTTCCGCGGCACCCTGCACCACGTTAAACACACCGGCAGGCACACCGGCTTCCACAAAGATCTCCGCCAGCTTTACGGCCCCCATCGGGGTTTCTTCGGACGGCTTGAAAATCATGGCGTTACCGCAGGCCAGCGCCGGCGCCGACTTCCAGCAGGCAATCTGGATGGGGTAGTTCCAGGCGCCGATACCGGCACAGATACCCAGCGGTTCCCGGCGCGTGTAGTAGAAATCGCCACCCAGATCCTGCTGACTGCCCTCGATGGAAGGCGCCAGGCCGGCAAAGAATTCAATGGCGTCGGTGCCGGTGACCACATCCACCGCTTCCGCTTCCTGCCAGGGCTTGCCGGTATCGCGCACTTCCACCGCAGCCAGTTCGTCATTCCGCTCTCTTAAAAGGGCCACGGCCCGGAGCAGAATCCGGTTGCGTTCTATGGCGGTCATCGCCGACCACTCCGCAAAGCCGGTGCGGGCGCTCTCAACGGCCGCCTGCTGTACGGACTCATCGGCCACCTCCACTTCATAAATGGCCTGGCCGGTGGCGGGGTTTACCACGGGAAAGGTTTCGCCGGTGCTGTTGGCCAGGAAACGCCCATGGACAAAATTCTGAACAACAGGAAGAGATGCAGACATAGTCAGTAATAACCTCGGTTCGGTGTCTTCAGGCCTCGTGGGCCGTTGGAATCTGGTGATGCTCAGGCCGTCGCCTGGGCCAGTGTCTCGTGGACAAATTTCTTGCAGAGCCGCTCGCCGGCTTCAAAACTCTCGGCCGGGTCCAGGCTGAGCGCACTGCGCAACCAGAAGCCATCAATCATCGCCGCCATTTGCCGGGCCGCTTCGGTCGCCGCGTCTGGCTCAAGCACCTGGGCAAAGGAATAACGCAGATTGCTGTATAGCCGCGCGTTGTTGATCTGTTGCAAACGCTTCAACCCCGGTTCATGCATCGAACGGGCCCAGAAACTCAGCCAGGTTTTTGCCGCCAGGGCCGAGCGCTGAAACTCCGAGAAATTGGATTCGATGATGCAGCTCAGGCGTTGCTCCGGAGAGCCATCGGTCTTTGCCATGCGCTCCCGCAACTCGTTGCCCAGCTGATCCAGCAGGTAACGCAAGGCCGCTTCAATCAGCCCCTGCTTGCCCCCGAAATAATGGCTGATGATGCCCGATGACATCCCCGCCCGCTTGCTGATGCTCACAATGGTGGTGTTCTGCATGCCCAGCTCGGCGATGGACATCATGGTGGCGTCGATCAGCTGCTGCTTACGGGTATCTTTCACTCCGACTTTCGGCATGGCGTGTCATTGTTTCCCGTTGGATTTTTGTTAATTGATCGTTCAATTAAAATAAAGCGTACAGAAAAGATGACAGGGTTTCAATGTTAGTGGTCAAAATGTGAGCGGATATGGTCAGAGCGAGAGGCTGCGGAATTGTGAGGGCGATTGGCCTAACCGCTGTCCTGTTTGCGACTATGGGTCTAAGCTTTTGGATGAGACCAAGGAGGCCGTTATGTTTGTGGCAGAACGATCCACCGGGCACCTGATAGAAGTGCTGGACACCCAGGCTTTGTTTGATCCTCACAAAAAACGCATCAAGGGCAGCCTGCAGTATGGTGAGGAGGCTCAGGATCCGGAATTCTATGACAAATCAGAGCTGGCCTTTCCCTCGGGGGAAGCCTTGCCGAAATGCTGGACCGATCCCAATTATCGCCTGAAAAGGTGACCTGGCGTGTTGGATTAGCGCAGCGTTCCGACACCGGGCCGCCCGTTCAGCGGTCGCTGGCCAGCTCACGAAGATGGGCAAGCTCTTCCTCCCCGACGACCACCCCCTGCGCCAGGGCTTCCGCCCGTTGCTGGTAGCGTCGGTCTCCCGGCTGGCGGGCCTGGCCTGCCCAGCCCATTTCCTGCACCAGGGTTTCGGTGCGTTTGGCAAAGTCCCTGCCCGCGCCCCGGGAAGGGTCGATCACGATCACCAGTTCGCCCGTCCAGGGGGTTTTGGCGCCCGGATAGGGCGACCAGTCAAATTCGAAGGAGAAGTTCCCTCCGGTCAGGGCTGCCGCCAGCAACTCCACCATCATCGACAGGGCAGACCCTTTGTGGCCACCAAAGGGCAGCAGTGCCCCGCCATTGAGAACCTCCGCCGGATCGCAGGTGGGCTTGCCATCGGCGTCCACGCCGCAGCCTTCGGGCAAGCTCTCTCCCTGTCGCGCGGCGATTTGCACGTCCCCATGGGCCATGGCGCTGGTGGCCAGATCAAACACCAGGGGGTCGGCGCCCGCCCGGGGCGCGGCAAAGCTGATGGGGTTGGTGCCAAACAGTGGTTTGCTGCCCCCATGGGGCACCACGCAGGCCATACTGTTTACAAACGCCAGTGCCACCAGGCCTTCCTGGGCAAAGGGTTCGACATCTGGCCAGAGCGCGGCAAAGTGATGGGAGTTGCGGATGGCAACCATGGCGATGCCGTTGGCCCGCGCTTTTCGGGTCACCAGATCCCGGGCGGCTTCCAGTGCCGGCTGGGCAAAGCCATTGCCGGCGTCCACTGCCACAAACCCGGGCGCCAGATCCTCGACCGCGGGCACGGCCGTGCCGTTCACCCAGCCACTCTTGAGTGTCGACAGGTAGCCCGGAATACGAAACACCCCATGGCTCATGGCACCGTCGCGCTGCGCGCTGGCGCAGTTGCGGGCGAGTACCCGGGCCACTCCAGGTGAGGTTCCGTGGCGTTCGAAAATCGCCGCCAACAGATCCTCCAGCGCGTTGTAGGGAATACGAGTCAATGCCGATGGGCTGGTCATTCTTCACTCAGGTCGTTGGTGAATGCATCGCGGTGGGCCGCCGCGCGATCCAGGCGCGGGATGGAGACTCAGGCCTGATAGTGCAAGCATAGACACAAAATCCGCGAGACGACACTCCCTGGACGGGCATTACTCCGGGTTGACCCAGCCTTCGGCAATCAGTTGTTGCTCACGTTGCGGTGCAATGATGTCTCCCGAGATCATCCGGTCCAGGGTATCGTCGAGTACCGAACCGCCGCTCGCGGTCTGGTAACCCGTGGCTGGGCTCACCGCTTCCGGCGCCAGCTCTACCCTGGCCACCCGCTCCCAGCCTGCCTCTGCGCTCCGGCAGGCAATGTTTTCCGAAGCCTGACCACGGTCCATGCTCCCCTGTACCCGGAATTGCCGGCAGTAGTCGCCGGTTTGATTCCGGAACGTCAGGCGGGGTGTCAGGGTACGGCCGTCCGCCAGGTCCACCGGTATACCACTGGGCGAGGTTTCCAGCGCCCGGGCCACCGTCTGCCACTGCTCGCCCGGAGCACCGGTAAACAGCTGAGCCACTCCCAGCGCCATCACCAGCATGGCGGCCACCGCCAGCCCGGCGTGCGTGCGCAGGCCACGCTGCATGCCATGCCAGGCACGACGGATATTCACCACCTTGCCGGAGGCTCCGATGTCAGTCGTCTGCGCGTCTGACAGCAACCGGGCAACGGAGTCCGGCAACGGTCGGCTATCGATGGCCGAATAGTACCCGGCCAGTTGATCATCCACCGCCGCCAGCGCCGCCAACCGGTCAGCCAGTGCCGGATCCACCTGCACACGGGCCCGCACGGCCTGCATCTCCGGCTCCGGCAGCTCCGCATCCAGAAACGCGGACAGGGTTTCGTCGGTGATCTTCATGGCTGTGTCCTCGCAGGTTCATCTCTGTTCAGTGACTCACTCAGGGCGGCGCGCGCCCGGGCCAGACGACTCATGACTGTCCCCTTCGGGATTTCCAGGGTCTCCGAAACATCCTGATAGGACATGCCCTGTACCGCGACCAGCGTAATGATTTCCCGCTGACCCTCGGGCAACTTCGCCAGGGCGGCATCCACCTGGCCCAGTTCAATCTGGCTGGTGGTGGCCCGCTCACCGTCCACAACCTGACCCTCGCTCAATTCCGGCTGCCCCGCCGCTTCCTGCCGAACCTTCCGGGCCCGGCACTCGTCTATCCAGAGGTTGCGGCACACGCGAAACGCCCATCGGTCCAGGCCAACACCCTCCGGTGGCGCTCGCCGAAGCAGTCGTTCCACGGTACCCTGCAACAGGTCGTCTGCCTCCGCCATGGCCCCGGTCAGGGAGTAGGCAAAGCGCCTGAGCCCGGGTAACAATGCCGTCAGTTGTTCATGCATAGCGCCATGTCTCGTCGTCATACCCGGTAAACGAATGGAGATCGGTTTTATTCCACCGACTCGGGAATTTTTCTGGCACCGGGCCGTTTAAACGGTATGAGAGCAAACATCCTTATTCGCTACAGCACCCTGATTATCCTGGCCGGCGTGGCCATGATACCGACCACCCGGGCCGGAGGCACCACCAGTCTGATGCAACCGGCTCTGGACACCATCCAGCGCCAGGTGCAGAACCGGGCCGAGCAGATGGTGGAACGGGCAGTCGAACGCCAGGCCACGCAAACCATTCAGCAACAGCAGCTGCCGTCGCTTCCGCATGGCCCGGCCGAGCTGCCGGACCGGCTGCCCATACTGGCACCGGACGGGTCGGAAGCCTTTGCAGACGTGCGCGTGGAAAATGACTGGCGAGCCGTTGAACGGCAATGGCTGGTGATGGTGGACAGAACCGGGGCGGGCCCACTGCAACAGCCCGGCATTGAGATCATCGACCGTACCGCTCTTCCCGCACTGGGGCTTGAGCTGGTGCGTTTCCGGGTGGACGCCGCCCTGGATTCCCGGGCAGCGCTGAAGCGCATCCTGCCGGCGTCGCTGGTGGAGCGCCTGGATCGCAACCATATCTACCGCCCCCAGGGCGACGATCCCACCGACCACCCGGGCCAGGGCGGCGCAGCGGGTGCCGCTTGTGACCAGAGCCTGACCCTTGGCATGGTAGACACCGCCATACAAACCGGGCATCAGAGCCTGGCCGGCGCCCGCATCGTGCAGAAACACTTCCTGGCCGATACCCCGCTGGCTGAGCCGTTTCGCCAACCGGAAGCGCACGGCACCGCCGTGGCCAGCCTGCTGGTGGGCCGCCTGCCGGAACGGGCCGTGGCCCCACTGCCAGAGGCCACACTGGTGAACGCTTCGGTTTTCTATGGCCGGCAACAACTGGCGTCCGGCGCCACCCTGATGCATCTGGTGAAAGCGCTGAACTGGCTGGTGTCCCGGAACGTGGACGTGATTAACATCAGTATGGCGGGGCCGGACAACCGGCTGCTGGCCACGGTCGTCCGGCGGGTATCGGAACAGGGCATACCGATGATCGCGGCGGTGGGTAATCAGGGGCCGGCCGCACCGCCGCTGTATCCGGCCGCTTACCCGGGGGTTATTGGTGTCACCGCCGTGGACGGGGAGCACCGCATCTATCGCTGGGCCAACCGGGGCGAACAGGTCGCTTTTGCCGCACCGGGTGTGGATGTCACCGTCGCGGACAGCACCGGCGGTTTCCGGAGCCAGAGCGGCACCTCCATGGCCACACCTCTGGTGGCCGCCCGCCTGGCCTGCGCCATGGCAGCGGCACCCGCGCCCCTGCCGGACCTGGTGCAACAGCTTGCCAGCCAGGCCGTGGATCTAGGCGAGGCGGGGAAGGATCCGGTGTTCGGCTACGGCCTGCTTGCTCCCGACCAACCGGAATGAAATCCTAGAAATCGGCCCGCAGTGTCAGCGAGGCCACCGTCTTGTCGTAGTCGGCGGAGTCCAGCGTCGAGCGATAGTCTACTCGCTCAAGCTTCGCCTTGGTGGTCAGCCAGTCGGTCAGACCCACGGCCCAGCTGACATCCGCGGTAACAATCCGGTCGGAACGTGGCTCGGAACTCGTCACCCCCGGGCCAAACACCGGAAATACCGGGTCCTCCGCTGACGACACGGGCTCATCGTAGTCACGGGCTTCATAACGCACACCGAGCTGGAGCGTGTTGTTGTGCCCGGACACGGAAAACCGGTGCTTGAGGCGGGAACGCCCGGCCACCATCCGGTAATCGTACGCGTCCGAGCTGGCATTTTCGTCGTCGCCGTCCAGGCCGAGCACGAACAGGGTCCGGCTCTGGTTATAGAAGAAAAAGCCGTCCAGGCTCACGCCCCGGGTGCGCGCATCCCGAGCCTCGCTCTGGTCAAATGACTTGCGTTTGCTGAGCAGGCTGGCCATCACATAGACATCATCGTCCATCCGCTTCCCGACATAGAGGCTGCTCCGGTTGTAGTCAAGAAACGACCTGGATGCCAGAGTGGCGTAGGCATAGTAATGACTGGCACCCAGGGTGACTGAATCGATCTGATAACTGAGGTCCACCGAGGCCAGGTGGATGTCCTGATCAAACGATTCATAGGACTGATAGCGGCGTGACGTAAAGTCGTAAGTGCCGGTGAGCGTCAGGTTCTCCAGCGGCTGCCCGCTGGCCTCCGCGCCTGCGCCCACCACCAGCGCCTGATCACTCTTGCCAGAGGCCTGGTCCAGCTCGTTGACGGTCAGGTTACTGTCGTATTCGATGCCCGTCTCCACATGGCCACCCAGGGTCGCCGCCTGGGTGGCGACCGGCAGGACAAGCAGGGCACAGGCGACAAACGGTCCAACGTTCGTAGGTTGCATGTTGCGACTTCTCCATCAAAAAAACCGGGCCTCTCGGCCCGGCTGGTGAGTTTGTGGCAGTTTAAAGCAGACCACCCTGAACCGAATTGCGAACGGAGCCGTTCACGCTGTTGCGAACCTCCGATTGCACACTGTCGGAAATGGCGGTGCCGACATCCTGGCGAGCTTCCGCCTGAATCTCGGCCTTCTGGGCCGCGTTCAGTTGGCCCCGGGTCTGCTCACCGCGCTCGGCAGCCTCGTCTCGGGCGGCCTGCGCCCGGGCACTGGCTTGGCCCTTCACGCGGTTGCCGGTGGTAACGCCGGCTTCAACTGCCTGGCGACCGGTCTGGCGCGCCTGATCACGGACGCTGATAGCGGCCTCGCGGGCACTATCGCCCGTTGCCCGGGCTTTGGCAGCAACCGCTGCACCGGCTTCGCTGGCAGTCTCTGAATCCGCTCCGGCGCTGCCGCTTCCATTGGCGCTGTTAGCGGAAGATGCCCCGGTATTGCCTGACTCAGCGGAACCACCCGCAGACATCCGGGCTTCACCGCTGCCGTTGGCATTGGCATTGCGGCCATCGGCCTGGGCACTCATGCGAACGTCGGTACTTGCGCTGGCATTGGCAGAGCCCGTGGTTTCCGCCGCATGGGCTGAAATCGCCAGAACGGAACAGATGGCAAGTGTCAGAGTACGTTTCATCATCGTTAATCCTCCAGGTTTTCCGTTGTGTTCACCCGGTTAACGAATCAGCCCAGAGTCTATTCCATAAAAATTCAAAAAAATGTCGGGACGCCACGACAGATCGTTCAGCGCCCGTCTTCCGGCGGCGTCCACACCGGAATCTCCCGACTCGGCTCCTGCGCCTCCCAGTCCTGCTGCATGGCCGTGCTCAGCGCGGATTCCAGTTTCATGAACAGTTCACCGTACCGGGGGCTGAAACTGATCCCCTCTTCAATTTCCTTCCAGGCCTCGAACAGTTCATCTTCATGGGCGGCCTCATTTTCCACAAACGCCCAGGTCATCTGCTTGGCGCGCAGCGGGTGCACGCCCATGGCGGTCAGGGCGTGGCCACCAAGCTCCAGCGCCGAGTGGTAAGTCTCGCTGACCACATCGTCGGCGCCCGCTTCCCGCAACCGATAGCTATGGCCTCGGTCAAACGCCCGGGCCAGCACCCACACCCCCGGATAGAACCGCTTCACATGTTCCACCATCTGCACGGCGCGGTCCCGGTCATCAATGGCGACAACCAGCAGGCGCGCCTGTTCAATGCCGGCGGTTTCCAGCAGCTCCGGGCGGCTGGCATCGCCGAAATAACTCTTGATCTGAATCTGTCGCACATTTTCGATCTGCTCGATCTCATGATCCAGCACCACGATGGGAATGTTGTTGGCGCGCAGCAGACGGCAGACAATCTGGCCAAACCGGCCCACCCCGGCGACAATCACCGGCGCCTGCTCCTCGATGGCGTCCGAGTCCCGCTCGTCGTTCTTGGCACGCCGGTAGCGGGGCAGCACGAGCCGGTCGTAGGCGATAAACAGCAGTGGTGTGAGGAACATGGAAATAGCCACCACCAGCGACAGAACCTGGGAAATTTCCACCGGAATCACGTGGTTCTGAACGCTGTAGGTCAACAACACGAAACCGAACTCACCCGCCTGGGCCAGCCCCAGGGTAAACAGCCAGCCATTGCTGCCACGCACCCGGAACAACAACGCCAGCAGCAACAGGATGAGGGCCTTGACCACAATCACCGCGACCGACAAGGTGAGTACCGTGCCCCACTGGGCCACCAGCACATCGAAGTTGATACCCGCGCCCACGGTAATAAAGAACAGCCCCAGCAACAGCCCCTTGAAGGGCTCAATGTTGGCCTCCAGCTCATGCCGGAATTCACTGTTGGCCAACACCACGCCCGCCAGAAAAGCCCCGAGCGCTGGCGACAGGTTCACCAGGCTCATCAAGGCGGCAATGCCGATCACCAGCATCAGAGCGGTGGCGGTGAACACTTCCCGCAAGCCCGACTGCACCACATACCGGAACAGCGGACGGCTGAGGTAAACGCCCCCGACAATCACCGCCGCCACGGCGGCAACCACCACCAACGCGTGCGCCCAGCCCGGCAGGTGTGCCACCAGGCTCAGCCCCGCCGTGTGCGCGTCTCCACCGTCGGCCGCGCCCATCAGTTCCGGCAGCGCCAATAGCGGTATCAGGGCCAGCATGGGAATCACCGCAATATCCTGGAACAGCAACACCGAAAAGGCGCTGCGACCACCCTCGGTTTTTCCCAGCCCTTTTTCATTGAGGGTCTGCAGCACAATGGCCGTGGAGGAGAGCGCAAAGATCAGCCCCACGGTCAGCGCGGTTTGCCACACCAGGCCCAGCCACCAGGCCACCGCCATGCCTGCGGCTGTGGTCAGCGTAACCTGCAGGCCACCCAGGCCCACCAGCCGCACTCGCATGGCCCAGAGTGCTTTCGGATCCAGCTCCATGCCCACCAGGAACAGCATCATCACCACGCCAAACTCGGCAAAATGCTGAATGGTGCTCGCTTCCTGACCCACCAGGCCCGTGACCGGACCAATCACCACGCCCGCGACCAGATAGCCCAGTACCGACCCCAGACCGAACCGCTTGGCCAACGGCACCGCAATGACCGCCGCCACAAGATAAATAAACGCCTGGATAAAATACGCTGTCATTCAGCAGACCCACCGGTGATCACGCGACACCCCACTTGCTACGGAACATGAAAAAAACCGCGCCAAGAATACACAGGCCGGCCCACAGATAATCCAGTTTGAGTGGCTCCTTCATGTAAAAGTAGGCAAACGGAACGAAAACCGACAGCGTAATCACCTCTTGCAGGATCTTGAGCTGCCCCAACGACAAAACGCCGTAACCAATGCGATTGGCCGGAACCTGTAACAGGTACTCGAACAAGGCAATGCCCCAACTGGCGAGAGCCGCGACAAGCCAGGGTTTGGTGCTGAGATCCTTCAGGTGGGCATACCAGGCAAACGTCATAAAGACGTTGCTCAGAGAAAGAAGCAGAATGGTTAATCCGATTTCACGCATTGCGTTTTGTATCCCTCCGCGACCAGGAAGCGATAATTATGAACAGCAGGCCAGCATCCATTTACGGCTCTTTGGACAGATGCAGGTCTGCCAAGATTAAAGATAGTGACACTATAGTGTCACTTGGTGGGTGAGGCCATCACCGCTAAAAAGCTTGGCGTTGCGGCGTACCGGAGCGCATTTTAGGCGCGTCCGCCAACTACTAGAATATAGTCGTAGAGTGATAATCACCCCGTTCAGGTTTGGAGAACAATCGTCGTGAGTAACAACAACTCCCGGGAGCAGGAATTGTTCGAAGGGCTCAAAGCCCTCTCTGACAGTGCCTTTCCAAAGGAATGCGCCACTTGCGGTCGCGTTTACCGGTCGCCGCAGGATTTTGTGCAACAGTCAGCAGACATCGCTGGCCGCTCCGGCCACAAGCGGGTCTTCGTTAACACGACCCTCAAGGGCCTCTCGCGATACGCCATCAGCAATCACCGATCCGCCAAGGCCCGGCTGGAGACTGCCGACCATCAGAAAATGCCCTCGTCAAAGCCTTTTGACCGATTCGAGATCGAAAAAAGCCCTCGACCTTTTTATACAGCCTCAACGCTGAAAGTAAGGGGCGTCCGGCGGTCATCGGCCGCGTACTGCTGCGATTGGTTATGCGGGTTCATCGGAAGGACCGACCCAGAACAATGGATTGTGTGCGATTTCCCAAAGATAGCCGTCAGGGTCTGAAAAGTAGCCTGCATAGCCACCCCACTCCGTCTTTCGGGCGGACTTCGTGACAACAGCGCCCGCGGAAGCAGCCTGAGACATGACTTGGTCAACTTCATCTTCTGAACTTACATTGTGCGCCAGACTGAACCCAGCGAAGCCTCCGGAAGCTGCACCTACCTGCGCATCTTCCGCTAGTGCGTCACGACCATATAAGCCCAGCCATGTGCCGTTCAAAGTAAAAAAGGCTACTTCCGGCGGAGAGTCCATTCGGGGAAAGCCAAGCCCCCTTTCATAGAACTCAATCGAACGCTGTATATCACTCACGCCCAAAGTAATCATACTAATCCGTGCCTTCATAATTCCTCCCGGCATAACGCCCGCCATCACCGGTGCCAAAAACGGCACCACCGCTCACCGCTATTATCTCGTACTGGCAGCAAGGCGTGCGCCCAAGGCGACGAACAGAGCCCCAAGGCCTCGGTCCATCCATAAGCCAACTCGCCGATTTTGCATCAAGAATGCTCCTAATTTTGACCCCGCCAAAACCAAAGGTGGCTCTATGAAAGCCGCCACGACAATGATCAACGTTCCATGCAAGAACAACTGAGCACTCGCAGGACCAGCGCCTTCCACAACAAACTGCGGCAAGAAAGCAAGGAAGAATATGGCTACTTTCGGGTTAAGTGCAGATACAAGGACTCCTTGCCAATAGATCGAATGCATCCGTTGATTGCTACCGTCCTCGTTGGATATAAACGAGTCACCACGCGACATCAGCATTTTTATACCAAGCCAGACTAGATACGCAGCACCTACCCACTTAACAACAGAAAATGCTAAGGCGGAAGTTGCAAGGATTGCGGAAAGACCCACCGCGGCCATTACTACATGCAACCCTGCGCCGGTCCATATGCCAATCATCGCAGCGAACCCATGTCGACGTCCGTTGCGCAAGGTCTGCCCTAAAATGAACGCGATATCTGGGCCGGGGGACAAGTTCAGAAGAGCCGCCGCAGCAAGAAATGTCATCCAGTGGACTATAGTGTACTCAAACATTGCGAAACCCCTTTGTTCTCATTCTTGGCAACCGCCGCGCAGTAACTTTATAACGCCGCTCAGCACGCGCGGCTTTGAAATGGAGGCGCAGCCGCAATGTAAAAGCCGGCGCCGTGACTGGCCTTGTTAGGGCTACTGCGCTATATTTGTACGGAGTTTCCGTACGTAATGGTGAAATTATGGATATCATCAGTGTAAATAAATTCAGAGACAATCTGAAAAGTCTTGTAGAACAAGTCATTAGTAGACACGAGCCCCTCAAGGTGACACGCCGTGCCGGAGAGGCTTTCGTGATCATGAGTGCTGAAGACTGGGAAAGAGAGCAAGAAACCCTCCATGTCCTTCAGAACCGAGACCTGATGCAACAAATTGCGGCCTCCCTTGATACTCACAGCCGTGGCCAAGGATACACACCTGATGATGAGCAGATGAATGAGATCACTGGTATTTGAGGGCAACACTTGGGAAGCCTATGAAAAGATGCGCGAGAAAGACCAGAGGCTGCACAAAGCCCTCCGCAAGCTGCTGAAAGAAATGCTCCGGTCTGAAGATCCATCCGCTGGCACCGGCAAACCTGAACCACTCAAACACAACTTATCAGGCTTGTGGTCAAGACGCATCTCACAGAAGGACAGGCTGATATACCGGTTCGATGACAAATCCATTTATATTTTCGCCATTGGAGGACATTACGATCAGTCCTAGCGCCCGGCTCACGCGCCGGTTTGGAGCCGCGAAGCGGCGGAAAATCGGTCGCTGTGCAGCCAATTGTTAAATCCTTTGATGTACGCTATCCTGTTCATGGTCAACATCCTGTACAGGAGAAACCTTGTGGATGCCATTAGCTACACAGCCGCTAGAACCAACCTAGCAAAAACCATGGAGCAGGTCTGTGAAGACCATTCCCCTGTAATCATCACCCGGAGCAAGTCGCAGTCAGTGGTAATGATCTCCCTGGAGGACTACGAGGCGCTCCAAGAAACTGCATACCTTCTGCGCGCACCCAAAAACGCACGGCGTTTGCTGGAATCCGTTGCCGAGCTGGAGCAAGGCGGTGGTCAAGAAAAGGAACTTCTTGAATGAAACTCATCTTCTCCGAGAACGCCTGGGAAGACTATCTGTACTGGCAGAAAACCGACAAAAAGATTCTTAACCGAATCAACAAGCTGATCAAAGAGACCACGCGAGAACCGTTCGAAGGTGTTGGCAAACCAGAGCCCCTCAAACACAGTCTCGCCGGGTACTGGTCTCGCCGGATCAACGAAGAACACCGAATAGTTTACAAAGTCACGGATGACGCTTTGCTTATCGCCCAGCTTCGATATCACTACTGATTTAACGCCCGGCTCACGCGCCGGTTTGGAGCTGCGAAGCAGCGGAAAATCGGTCGCTGTGCAGCCGATTGTTATGCCCTGTGCCCGATTTCGGATACAGCATTCCAAGGACGAATATTCTTCAGCTGGTCCTCTAGGGCATCTTCGGCAATCTCAGTGTCATAGGCTGCCTGAGCTCGCAACCAGTAGCCATTGGACAAACCAAAGAAACGACAGAGTCGCAGGTCCGTATCTGCGGTAATCGCACGTTTTCCCGCAATAATCTGGCCGATCCGCTGAGCAGGCACCCCAATCTCTTTAGCCAAGCGGTATTGAGAAATACCCATCGGCTCAAGGAACTCTTCCTTCAGTAACTCGCCTGGCGTTACAGCTTCAATGTTGCGCATGAGTTACCTCCTAATGGTAATCAACAATTTCGATATCTTCCGCGCCGGCCTTGGTCCAGCGGAAGCAAACCCGGAACTGCCTGTTGATTCGAATGCTGTGCTGACCTTGGCGGTCACCATGCAATGGCTCCAACATATTTCCGGGCGGTACTTTGAGATCATCCAACTGGCTTGCTGAACCGCCCCGGGTTTTGAGGAGGCTCCAGCATCTGAGAGAATGGAGCCATGA